>JBILJP010000008.1:0-34753 GCA_044377135.1 Fluviicola sp. | reverse complement strand
GGAGGAATCAACAGCGGACAACTCAACTATGCACATCACTTCGCCAACAACATTACCGGAGCAGCTCATTTCAGATACGTATCTTATGGCAAGATGAAACGCACCGATATTAATGGTACTGATTTGGGTACGTTTAGTCCGGGGGATTTTGTGTTGGGAGTCAGTGCAGGAAAAAGCATCAACGAACGCCTCCACATCGGAGCTACATTCAACGTTATTTATTCGCAATTAGACAATTACATTGCTTTCGGCAATTCTCTCGACATTGGCGGTTGCTATACTAACGACGAAAGAAGGCTTGTTCTTTCTGGTGTTGTAAAGAATTTAGGCATTCAATGGAAGGGATACAATGAAACACGCAGTTCGTTGCCACTTGAAATTCAGATGGGTGTATCGCACAAACTGAAACATGCACCTTTCCGCTTCTCCTTATTAAGTCAACATTTACAGAAATGGGATCTTACCTATAACGATCCGAATGCAAAAGAAACGGTAGACGCACTTACAGGCGAAGTTATCCCCGTCAATAAAGCCGGGTTTGTAGAGAAATTTGCCCGTCATTTTGTGGTTCAAACCGAGATGTTATTTGGGAAAAAACTTCATTTACGCATCGGTTTCGATTACAATAGAAGACAAGAACTGAAATTAACCCAACGACCTGGAATTGCAGGCTTCAGTTTTGGTGCCGGAATGTACTTCAAACGCTTCTCGATTGACTACGGTTTTATGAGCTATTCAGCGGCCGGAATGCAACACGCAATCAGCCTCTCAATACCGCTCGGCGGGTCAAAATAACATCGTCTCAACGTTAAAAAACTGTTATTTTAACATTCTTTAAGGCAAGGCCGCACAATACCATAATCAGTAGAAAACAGTCCTTTAGAGGTTATCCACCTTATTTTGTTTATAACTATGCCTTGTCGGCTAAAAAGTTTTATTTACATTCGCTCAAACCAATATTTAAAAAAGTATGAAAAAGTTAAGTTTATTAGTTGGTGGTTTGATCTTATCAACCGCTGTAATGGCTCAAAAACCGGATGCAAGTGTACACAACACATTGGAAGGGTTAATCAACTGGAATACATCTACATTGTCTTTCACGTCACCTTCTATTCGTTACCGTTACTTCGTTCAAGACAACATCGCTGTTCGTGTAACTTTGGGTGTTCACAACTCATCTAGCACAGATAACTTCTTTGAGTTCGGTGATGGTACTGGTGGTACTGGATCTTTCGAGAACAAAAGCAGCAACTTGAACTTCTCAATCGGTGGTGAGTACCACTTCGGAGGTACAGATCGTTTGTCTCCTTACGCAGGTTTGGATATCATGTTAGGTTCTGGAAAAGTTACTACAGATGGTACTAACTCTGATGGTGCTACTTTCATTGACACTTACACAGAAACTTCTGAGGCAAAATCAAGCATGTTCGGTGTGAACTTGGTAGCAGGTACTGACTACTATTTCGCTGAGAACTTCTACTTGGGTCTTGAGTTAGGTCTTGGATGGACTTCTAACACACAAAAAGAAGGTGAAGCTACAACAGGTTTCGGTGGTACAACTACTAAATCGGTTACTGCTGAGTCAAAATCTTCAGGAATCAATACTGGTGCTGTAGGTTCTTTCCGTCTTGGATGGAGATTCTAATAGTTCCTTTTGGAAATTTGAAGGGGAGCTTTTTAGCTCCCCTTTTTTGTGCCCAACTAGTTCTATTCACTATCTTTACATTAATTTAGAGGTAAGAATGTTTATGTCGGAACAAAAAAAGAAGATTACCATTGCAATTGACGGTTATTCATCGTGTGGAAAAAGTACGCTTGCCAAAGCATTAGCTCACACCCTGCACTATGTTTTTGTGGATTCAGGAGCAATGTATCGCTGTATTTGTTTAACTGCCATACGCAACGGTTTTATTCGCAATGGAATTGTAGATAAACAAGCGTTAATTGAATTACTTCCGGAAATTACCATTTCCTTTCACAAAGATCCGGAAACAGGCGATCAATCTATTTTGTTAAACAACGAAGACGTATCCATACAGATTCGTTCGTTTGAAGTCTCACAATCCGTAAGTCAGATTGCAACTATCAAAGAAGTCAGACAAAAATTGGTGCACCAACAGCAATTACTCGGACAAAAAGGAGGAATTGTCATGGATGGTCGCGATATCGGCACAGTAGTGTTTCCAAACGCAGAATTGAAGCTATTCCTCACCGCATCTATAGAAGTGCGCACCCAACGCCGTTTTGATGAAATGTTTAACAAAGGCCAAGAAGTAGCTTTTGAAACTGTTCAGCACAATTTATTGGAGCGAGATCGCATTGATAGTACGCGTGAAGAGAGTCCGCTGAGACAAGCAGAAGACGCTATTGTGATTGACAACAGCAACTTAACGCCAACCGAACAACTAAATCGAGCACTGGAGCTTGTAAAGGAAGTCATCCATCAACAACTAGCCTAATTTGTTGAAAGCTTAACAGCCCATTTTTCTTAATTTTCTATTGCCACACGCCTCTTTGGTGCGAATAATCATTGGAAGCTTGTTTTCCTTCAACGAGACCTATGATCTATTCATCTAGTTGATTCTTCCTTAAACTGTTTACACTAAAAGCTAACTATAATGTGTAAATTTGCACACCTGTTTAAATCTTACCGTAGTATGTTATCAATTGGAAAAATTACTGAAGAAATTATCGGAAGAAGCCCTTTTTTAAGAGAGGCTATGACCGACGATCTAATCAACATCTCCTCACTAGCACGAAAAATAAAACCCGAAATTGAAGAAACCCTTGGCAAGGAAGTGAAAGAAGGAGCCATTGTGATGGCTATCAAACGTATGTCTCCGGGCTTGTATCACCGACTTAACCTTAAAATCACCAATATTATCGGTGAATTGGGTGATTTTCTTGTACGTAGCAACTTAGAGGATTACACTTTTGAAAACACCGAGTCATTGCGCCAAAAACAAGCTGACTTAGTGCAATTGGTGAATTCGGATTCAGACGTTTTCTACACCATTTGTCGTGGCGTTACCGAAACTACTATCATTGCTTCTTCCAGCATTTCGAATAAAATCAGCAACTTGCTCATCAACGAGCGCTTGAAGTCACACACAACCGATTTGGCTTCAATTACCGTAAAACTTCCGGCAGTTAATTCTGAAGTTTACGGGGTTTACTATTACATTCTGAAACACTTGGCTTGGGAAGGATTAAACATTGTTGAAGTGGTATCTACAGCCAATGAGTTCACGATTATCGTAAAACAAGACCACGTAGACAAAGCATTCAAAGTATTGATGCAACTCAAACGAGGAAAATAACCTTAATTATAAAAACAGAAAATCCGCGGTTGAACTCGCGGATTTTTGTTTTTAGAATGCTTGGTGTTGGATTTTTGATGTTGGATTAAACTTCAATTAGAAACCAACTTATCCTTCGTTTTTACAGAAGCTTGAACATCAATTTTAACCTGAATTTTCATCAAAAATCAAGCATCAAAAATCCGAAATCCTATCAATCTGCCTTAATCAATTCTCCTGATCCTGTTCGAATGACATTAATCGCAGACGGATTGCCTTTATAATAGATGCTTCCACTACTTTTAATATAACCATAAAGCGGAATTCCATCGGCACGCACTTTCACATGTCCGGGCGTATCTGAAGCCACGTATACCGAATCTGTAATTGTCAGATCATACACATCGCAATAACCGTTACTTCTGGCACTTATTCGAGCCTGTTCGGTAGTCCCGTGAAAGGTGTAATCTCCCCAACCATGTGAAATATCGGCATCAATTACTTTTGACTTTAAGGTCAGATCTACCGGTCCGGCGCCATCACGCACCATCAACGTGAAATAGTCGATATTGAGCGTTCCTTTTGACTTCAAATATTCCGATCCTTCGTAGTGAATATTAAAAATGCTGGTAAAATGAATTTCGACCAATAAGTCCCGTTTCGCATTTCGCAAGAAAGCACACCGGTTTTTATTCGTGACTTCCAACAATTTATCCGTTACGTTACACTCTACCAATTTCACCAAGTGCTCCCCCCCTTTTATCACTACTTTATCTGTAGAATCCTGAATAAGCAGGTAGGCAACATGTGGATGCAATTTTAAGCGGTCAAAATCTGAAAGCGGAATCTCTAAAGTTGTATCCTTTCCTGTCGATTTAAAACACTTTCGATCTTCCGGTTTCTTACAAGCCGTAAATCCCGCTACCACCAAACAAACGATCAACCAATACCTCATTTCTTCTTGTATTTAAACGTGTAACCGATTCCGTATTCAATATAGTCCGCTTTCGCCCAATGTGATTTTAATACCAGGTTGGCTGTAACTCCATTGTCAAATTGATAGCGCATCCCGATCCGGTGATACAAAGGACCATCCGGTTGATAGCGATCTTTTACATAAGCTCCCATTCCAAGTACAATTTGCATGTGATCAAGCGGCAATACATAGGCAGCATACACCCCCATTTGAAAAATAGTCCATTGCGTTTTGGGAACATATCCTTTGTAATTGAAAACAGATTGTTTTGACATGAGATCAAACGCTATTTCCATACCTACTTTCGGTCGAAATAATTTTCGTTCCATGATGGACAGGGCATAAATCGGGAATTTTTTACCTGATGTTGGGAAAATTTCCTTGGCGGAAAGAATTCCCAGAATATGAAACTTCCAATTTTTAAAAAACGGTTGTGGCAAACCCTTGGAGAGAACTACTGATGATGGTTCATTCTTTAACCGGTAGGCATAGCCCAAACCGATATTGGGCATATTCAATCCCAAATTCGGCACTTTGGAAGAACCATTGGATAAATGCGTTAAATCAAAACTATAAATAAGTTGATGCCGCTCAGCCAATTGTATATGACCTTGAATGGCAAGACAAATCAAGGCATTGACATGTGTACTTATAGCTACGTTTTTCGGATTTGTTTCCTGATCAAATACTTTCGTGATATACCCCACTCCGCATCCGAGTCTACCGGTTAATTGATGACGTTTACTTTTGTTCATCGGAAACTCAATAAATCCGTAACTACCGAATGCTTGTCCGAGAATGGCATTGTTGCCAACAGTGGAACCGTACAACGTAACTCCGATATACGGATGTTTGTAGCGAACATGCCATTCTTTTTGAGCTCCCAATCGTTTGGCAATGGACACTTCCGCTCCGAATATCGACTCTTTGGGTAGATGACTCATCACTCCTCTGTGCGCCGCTAAAAAACCGCTCTTTTGTTTTACTGAAAGGTACAGGGAAGCGTCTTCACGAATAACATCAACACTGTAAGCGCTTTGTGATTTTGGAGTTCTGTCAGTTGAAGCAACGTCATTAACCTGAGCGTTTGCTAGCGTGGGACCTAAAATCAACAAGAATAACCATTTGACCATACCTCAAAATTAAACGTTTTTTTGTTTATGCTAAATTTGTAACATGGAAACTTCACCCAACACAGTAAATACAACCGACCCGAGACTGATTGCATTTCAACGTTTATTAAACGTCATGGACGATTTGCGCGAAAAATGTCCGTGGGACAAGAAACAAACACTTGACAGTCTGCGCCACCTCACCATCGAAGAAACGTATGAATTGGCCGACGCTATTATCAGCAACGACATGGACGGTTTGAAGGGAGAATTGGGAGATTTGTTTCTTCACCTGGTATTTTATAGTAAAATTGCCTCCGAACAAGGAGCTTTTGATGTAACAGATGTACTGAATGCCATTTGCGAAAAACTCATTTACCGTCATCCGCATATTTACGGTGATGTGGTTGCCGAATCGGAAGACGAAGTGAAATCGAATTGGGAAAAACTGAAACTGAAAGAAGGAAAAACTTCCGTACTTCAGGGAGTTCCTGTTTCTTTGCCTGCACTCGTTAAAGCAATTCGCATCCAGGATAAAGTTAAAGGTGTAGGTTTTGATTGGGACGATATAGCCGATGTTAAAGCAAAAGTATCTGAAGAACTTTCAGAACTGGATGAAGCAATTGCCAACAACGATCAGCCTGCCATTGAAGATGAATTCGGTGACGTGTTATTTTCCCTGGTTAACTACGCTCGTTTCTTAAAAGTAAATCCGGAAGATGCGCTGGAACGAACCAATCGCAAATTCAGAGAGCGTTTTATGCTAATGGAAACCTACATCACCGAAAACGGCAAAGACATTTCAAGCATGCAACTCAGTGAAATGGACATCTATTGGGAACAAGCCAAAAATGCGCTTCGCAAAGAATCTTAATGCACCACCGATGACTCAATAATAGCTACGTTTTGTCATTTTTTTCACAGATACATCGCCAATAAAGGTTAAATATGTACCTTCGAAGCCGCTGAAAAGCACAATATATACGAATACTTATGAAGCTAGTTCTCTCCTTATTTGTCTTTTTATTCGTTTCTGCCACTTCGTTTGGTCAGAATCATATTATCCGTGGCGTTGTGCACGATAATAGCAATGATGAAGTTATTCCATTTCAGAAAATTTTACTTATTCCAACGGAAAAAGGTCAGGAAATTCTCGGCGCAACAACCGATGTTAATGGCTTTTATTCCATACCAAAAGTTGCCATTGGTGTTTATTTGCTAAAAATTCAAAATCCGGAGTTTGCGCTTTACGAACGTGAAATAAAAGTTACCAAAGCAGACGGTATCACAGATGTTCGCGTTGACATGTTAAAACCGGATGCGACCGATTTGGAAGAATTTGTTGTTTCAGCAGAAACAAAACGCAAAACAACCGAAGTATTGATTTCAGTGAGTAGCCTTACCAAAAAAGATGTGGAACGTATCCCGGGAATGGGTGCGGAAAACGACATCGTTGGTGCATTTTCGGTTACTCCGGGAGTTGTAACAACAGGTGACCAGGGAGGTCAGTTGTACGTGCGTGGTGGTACTCCGATTCAAAATAAAGTCTTGCTTGATGGAATGACGATTTATAACCCTTTCCACTCCATCGGTTTCTTCTCCATTTTTGAAACTGAACTTATTAAAAATGTTGACATTTATACCGGAGGTTTCGATTCGCGCTACGGCGGCCGTATTTCTTCGATCATGGACATCACTTACCGTGACGGTAACAAAAAAGAATTCGGTGGAAAAGTTTCCGTTTCCCCTTTCCTTGGAAAACTAGTTCTTGAAGGACCTTTATACAAACAAAAAGAAAAAGGCGGAGGTGCTGCTTCTTACGTTTTTTCGGCAAAACACTCGTTGCTTGATTATACATCAAAATCATTGTACCGAAACGTAAACGACGGAAACGGTCTTCCTTACAACTTTACCGATTTGTATGGAAAACTTACATTCGCCGCAAGCGGTGGTTCAAAATTCTCGTTTTTCGGGTTCAATAACAAAGACAAAGTAAACTATTCAGATATTGCCGATTTGAACTTCAGCCAATCAGGCGGTGGAATGTCCTTCATTTTGGTTCCGGCCGGTTCTCCAACATTTATCAGAGGTCACTTAAACGGTTCTAACTACAAAACCACATTTACCGAAGAAGGAGCCAACGAGCGCAACAGTAGCATTTTCGGTGCCGATTTAGGATTCGACTTTTCATATTTCTTGAAAAACGAAGGGCAGATTGATTACGGTATCAATATGAACCTTTTCAAAACGGATTACGTTACTTATAATGAAGCCGCTTCTAAAATTCAATCTGTTTCAAACACTACGGAAATCGGTGCTTACTTCAATTACAAATTGGTCACTACCCGCTTTGTCATTCAACCCGGATTCAGAGCACAAGTTTATGCTTCATTGGCAACTATTTCGCCTGAACCTCGTATCGGTGTGAAATTCAATGCAACCGAACGTTTCCGACTCAAATTCTCCGGAGGTCGTTACTCACAAAACTTTACTTCTGCTTCATCCGACCGCGATGTGGTAAACTTATTCAACGGTTTACTTTCTGCGCCAACCAATGTTCAGGAAACATTCATCACAGAGTTCAACAAGGTGAAAAATCCGAAAAACGGTCTTCAGTATTCATGGCATGCTATTCTTGGAGGTGAAGTTGATTTGACCAAAGCGCTTTCATTAAACATTGAAGGTTATTACAAATACTTCCCGCAATTAAGTAACATCAACGTCAATAAAATTTTCGACGACACGAAAGAATTCGACGATGTGGATGACGTTTACAAAAAAGACTTCTTAATTGAATCAGGGCAATCGTACGGTTTGGATATCTTGTTGAAATACTCCAAAAATCGTTTGTTCTTGTGGGGAGTTTACTCGTATGGTAAATCAACGCGTTGGGACGGCTTCACTACCTATGCACCGGTGTTCGACCGACGTCACAACATCAACATGGTAGCAACGTATGTTTTCGGAAAGAAAAAAACATTGGAAGTAAACGTTCGCTGGAATTTAGCTTCAGGTCTTCCGTTTACACCAACAGCCGGTTTCTACCAAGGCGACAATATGGGACAAGGTGTTACAACAGATTACACCACTAGCAATGTAACTTCTGTAGGCCTTTTATTGGGTGATTACAACAGCAAACGATTGCCTTACTACCACCGTTTGGACATCACAGTGAAAAAACAATTCAAGTTTAAAAACTCTACCGAGATGGAAATCATCGGGGCGATTACAAACGCATACGATCGCAAGAACATCTTCTATGTGAATCGTGTAACAAACAAAACGGTTTACCAATTCCCGCTACTTCCAAGTATGGGAATCAGTTATAAATTCTGATACTTCATTGAAAAAGAGAGAAAGGGTTCGTTAGCGAGCCCTTTTTTGCGTTCTAATTATATTGAATCGTCCTTGTTAAAAACGCATCAACTTAATTGAAAACAATCTAAAAAAAGAACAATAACCATCCATTCAACCTTGAAAAATTCCGATTCTCATTAAAAACCACCTTTTTTAATATCTTTTCTGCTTTCTTAGCCAACCAACAACCAATTAGCTCGTCTAGTGGTTGTTGCACTACTAAACTTATTATGCCCATGCAGTTCTACTACTTTATGCGAGTTGGCAAATGGTTAATCAAAGGAAGTTCAAAAAGATACGCCTTGTATTTTTTGTTCATGATCGGATTAAGCAGCCAAACAGCCTTCGGTCAAACGGAAAGCTCAACCGCCGTTAATCAATTATTAGCCGAACGATCCGGCAGAATAACACAATCCGAAAACACCCGCGATATTGATTTGCAGCTGTTTGAATTGGGTTATCGACCAAAAGCGATCGTAACGACACAAACGTTGGAAAATGGAGGATTACGAATTGTATTCCCGACGTATCTTACGGTAACTGCCGACAAAAAAGTGCGCATTGAAGAGCGTCTTTCACAGCATTATTCCTATCTCTCGTCTATTTCGGTTGATACGGAATTGCGTCAAGTGACCTTGATTCTTTTACCGGCTACTTCATCGGAAGAGTTGGATGCTATTATTGATCATTTCGGATATGCGGGCCATGAATAAACTACTACGTTACTTAGGAATCATCGCATTGACGCTAACCGTTTCCTTGAATGGATCCGGTCAATGCAACACCAATACGTCTATTTGTACACCGGGAACGGCAGGACCTTTCAACTTTGTGACACCAGGTCCGGGAGTGAGTTCGTGCCTGGACTGGATTGGTCCGAATATCGGCTACATCATCTTACACATCACTTCCTCGGGGCCATTAAACATGCTCATCGACGGTAATTCGTCATCCGGATTCCTGGATGTTTCTGTGTTCAATATTCCTGCAGGACAATCACCTTGTACTGCCATCCAAAATTCAGCCAACGAAATCGGTTGTAATTACGCTTCTGCTTCAAGCGGTTGCAATCAGTTCGGAACTTCTTTTCCATGCGCCAGTAGTGTTCCTGCCCCCAATGTTGTGGCTGGACAAGAATTGATGATTGTGGTTGAAAACTGGAGTGGTTCTTCCAGTAATTTCACCTTGCAACTTGGTCCACCTCCGGGAGCTCAAACAGGACCTCCAAATCCTGCTATTACTCCTGTCGGTCCATTTTGCGTAACATCAGGATCTGTGCAATTGATTGCTGCCGATATGGGCGGAACCTGGTCCGGACCAGGAGTTTCGTCAACCGGTTTATTCAATCCTGCAACTGCCGGAATTGGTACACATACCATTAATTATTCTGTAGGAACAGCTCCTTGTAATGCTTCCTCTTCAACTACCATAACAGTAAACAGTGCTACGGTTAGTGTTTCTCCTGCTGTCACCATTTGTTCCGGAGCTTCAACAACATTAACTGCAAGTGGCGCCTCGACCTACTCCTGGACTCCGGGAGGAAGTTTATCAGCCACGAGTGGCGCATCTGTCACGGCAACTCCCGGATCGACCACCACTTACACAGTGACGGGAACCACGGCCGGTTGTACCAGCACAGCCAATGTAACGGTAACAGTTAGTGCAAATCCAACCGTTAATGCCGTTGCCAATCAATCTGTTTGTGCCGGAACGAATGTAACATCCACTGTATTTTCGGGCGGAGCCGCCGGAACGGTTTACAATTGGACCAATTCAAATACAGCTATCGGGCTTGGCGCCAGTGGCACAGGACCACTTCCGGCATTTACAGCGACCAACTCATCAGGATCTCCTATTTCGGGAACCGTTACGGTTACTCCAACTTTAGGAGCTTGTACCGGAAATCCGATCACGTTTACGATTACTGTTAACGGATCCAATACTACTGTTTCGCCAAATGCAACAATCTGTTCGGGGGGAAGTACTACTTTAACAGCTGGTGGCGCAACGACTTATTCATGGTCACCGGGGTCAGGATTGTCTGCCACATCAGGTGCTACTGTTACTGCCAATCCTCTTGTAACAACAACCTATACCGTTACCGGAACCACAGCAGGTTGCACTAGTACAGCTACTGTTACCGTTACCGTTGGCGGAAATCCTACAGTGAACGCAGTGGCCAACCAAACGTATTGTGCAGGTGACGCCGCTCCATCCGTAACATTTAGTGGTGGTCCGGCAGGAACAGTTTACGATTGGACAAACTCAAATACGGGAATTGGCGCTCCAGCTAGCGGAGTAGATACCTGGCCTGCTTTTTCGGCTACAAACGCCGGAGCGGTTGCCATTACAAGTACAATTACTGTTACTCCTAGTATCGGAGCTTGTATTGGAAACCCAATCACCTTTGATATTACGGTTAATCCTACTCCTGCTATTACAGCTGGTAATAACGGACCGCTTTGTTTGGGTACAACCATTGATTTAACAGCTTCAAACGTTGTGGGTAGAACATATACTTGGTCGGGACCAAACGGTTATAACAACAACACGCAAAATCCAACCATTACAAATAGTGTTGCCGGTGATTTCGGAACGTATACTGTTACCGTAACCGCCGCCGGTTGTTCTAACTCTGCAACAACTACGGTAGTGCAAAATCCGGGAACCCAACCGACCATTACACAAGTGGGACCTTATTGCGCCAATAGTGCGGCTGTGAATCTTGCCGCTTCAGTAGCAGGAGGAACATGGTCGGGAACCGGAATTACCAATGCTGCAACAGGACTTTTTGATCCGGCTTCGGCAGCGATCGGAAATAATCTTATTACGTACACAACTGCTAACGGTTGCACCAATCCCGCTACTACAACCATTGTTGTGAATGCCATTCCGACCATTCAATTTGCCGGAGATGTCTTAACCGGTTGTGCTCCGCTTGATGTAACACTCACAGATCAAAGCACACCTGTCAGCAACGCAGTTACCTGGACTTTCGGCGACGGAACTCCGAATTCCAATCAATTGGGATCTGTTGATCACACGTTTACTTCACCGGGTTGTTATGATATTACCTTAAGTACAACCAGCAACGGATGCAGCAATACAGCCACGCTTCAAAATTACATTTGTGTGTTACCGAAAGCTGAAGCATCGTTTTATGTGGATGATGCCACACAAACGATATCCGATCCAACATTTACGTTCATTAACACCTCTGTGAATGCCACAACTTATTCATGGGAATTCGGTGACGGAACTGGAAGCACGTTGATTCATCCTTCACACACTTATCCGGCTCTTCCGGGCAATTACACCGTTGTTTTGTATGCCGATAATGCCGGCGGATGTATTGATTCGGCGAAAATAAATGTGAGTATCAAAGATGAATTGATTTTCCATGTACCGAATGCCTTTACACCTGACGGTGATGAATTCAACAATACGTTTAAACCTGTTTTCTATTCTGGTTTCGATCCGTATAGTTATACGTTAACCATGTATGACCGTTGGGGTGAAATCTTATTCGAATCACACGATGTGGAATTGGGTTGGGACGGTACCTACAACAACGAACTTGCCAAAGAAGGTATTTATACCTGGACTATTAAATTCAAAGACATTGACAACGACAAGAAAATGGTCTATTCGGGCCACGTATCGTTGATCGAATAAAGAAATAACCGCTACACTACTACAACTACTAAAAAAGGTCAGATTCACGTCTGACCTTTTTTTGATTTCACCTCTCGTATGAATGGATTATTTACTCCAATGCTCGAACGCCTTTTTCTGAGCGCCATTCGGATTTTCGACTTGTTTCAATGAATATTCCAAATAGAAATTACGTTGCACTTCAGGAAGAGTCAATTCCAGTAATTTCCCTGAACGAAGAATGGTCAGTTGTTTTTGTTCATCATCAAGATAAGCGAGCCACTTGTCTAACTCACCATACAAGGAATAATTATTTACGGCAATAATTGTATCCTCCAACATTACTCCAGCCAAATCTGCCGGACTTCCCGGATAAATGGCTTTTACAATGTGATGCGCTCCATCGGGAAGTGTTTTGAACCCCAATCTGCCGTGACTGTATCGCTTTGAAGGCTGATGCATCATTTCAATACCGATTGCTTCAAACGCTTCGGTGAGAATCGCTTCGAACGGACGTGTACCGTAGAAATAATCATCAAAAATGGCATTCATTTCTTCGCCTGCCAATTCACAAATCAAGGAACGGTAATCTTCTTCACTCACCCCTTTTCCTTCGAGCGCAAAGTTGAAATAAAGGCGTTTCATGGCCTCATCAATCCCAAACTTGTTGTTGCTATGCTGTCGAATCTTTACGTCGGTTACAAACGCCAGTAAACATCCCTCCGTATAAATGGAAACTTTTCTTCCGGGAGCTCCTGGTACATATCCATCTAACCAGGTATCCCACGATGAATCGGCTACCGAATGATTGAATCGTCCGAAATTATCAAAGTGTTTTTGCAATTGTGCGTTCATTTCGCGGAAATAATCGTTGAGTTGAAATACACCGCTTTTGTACAACATCAAATCGCCCATATAGGTTGTTACACCTTCGCAGAGATAACCTAGTCGTGAAAAATTCTCCTGTTGGTAATTGTACGGATACATTTCAATCGGTCGAATGGCTTTCACATTCCAGGTATGGTATAATTCATGCGAACTGACGCCCAACAATTCAGCGTAAGCTTCACCGAAAACATCGTAAGTCGGTCCGAGTGTGATCACAGTAGAATGCTGATGCTCGACACCATGATATGCTTTGTATGGCAGAATATGAATGAGGAAGTGGTAATGTGGAACCGGAAACTCAATGAATTTCTCAATCTGTTTTATGGTGAACGCTTTGAAATCGTGAATGACACGTTTCCAATCAATGGTAATAGCCCCGTTAAACCACAGGTGAAACACCGTTCCGTTGACCTCATACTGATTGTATTGCAGCATATCCGAACAAATAAACGGAGCATCTGCCAATTCATGGAAATTAGGTGCCCACAATTGTTTTCCTTCCCGCTTCAATGAAGTAGCAATGTTCCACCCGTCGGGAATAGAAAGGTTTACTTCACATGCTTCATTGATTCTTTCGGGCAAATACACAAAGCAGTTTACAGGATTTACATACAATTGTTCTTTCGACAAGTAAGTTGATCCTGCATTCAAATCGGTAGCATAATATCCGTATTCAACACGTAAATCAGCGCCATTCTCATTGATGACTTGCCATGTAGAGGTATCGGTTTTCTGTACAACACAAGGTTTACCTTGTCCATCAAACACACGAAAATTCCGTACGTTCTTGGCGAAATTCCCCAATTCATATCTTCCCGGACGCCAACGAGGCAAAACAATGGTTGCGTTTTCTGCGACATTGGTAAACTGCACCCGAAATTGCACGTACTGCTGATTGGATTGTTCCGTAGAAAGGAAATACTGTGTCATACTACTCAATTTGCACCAAAATTAGAAATTCAATCAAGAATGGAAGATAAAAACCGGTTGAAGGTCTATTTTGCGCTATAATATCGTTTAGAAACAGCTCAAACTACGAATCTTTGCATTGAATTAAATGTTAAAAAATGAAGTGAGTGATAAAGTATTGGAAAAATGTCTTAATTTAGTAGACAAATGTCTAAACTCGAAATTGAGATGGCTAGAAACAATAATATTCAGATTGACAACTCTATCCAACGATTTGTCGACTATGTTCAACAGGAAAGCAACATACACGTTTCTGATGCGAGTCTTACTTACAGTGATTTTTTCAGAAACAAATTACTGTTGGTGCTTTCCATTCGCGAGGGTATTCCACACTTTTTGTTCTCGGCAATTCGCTTACAAACGCCTTTTTCAGACATTGACTGGGCCAATTTCCTCAACATTTCAACCAAGTCGCTTCAGCGCTACAAAGTAGAGAAAGACTTTGTGTTCAAACCAATACACTCCGAAAAAATCATTGAATTGGCAGAAGTCACTCAATTGGGCGAAACTGTTTTTGATAGTCAGGAACAATTTTACAATTGGCTCAAACGCCCCAACCAAGCGCTTGGCAATATGAAACCGATCGAATTGCTCAAAGATTCATACGGAAAAGAATTAGTTGTAAACGAACTCACACGCATCGATCAAGGTATATTTGTTTAATGAAAGTTTATCGCCTAACCCGCAGAAAATTTATCCACGATTTCAATGGCAAAGGTGCTGCCATTTGTGGTGCACGCTGGAATTCAAAAGGAACGGAAATCATTTACACTTCCGACAGTCGAGCTTTAGCCATGGCAGAAGTTGCCGTGCACTTGTCTTTTGATACCCTTCCTTCCGATTTTATGATGTTGGAAATTGACATTCCGGATGATTTAGTTTTCGCCCCTACCCTTACCGTTGAAGAATTACGACCTAACTGGAATGTCTTTCCACACGACAGTACCACGCAACTCATCGGCGATCAATTCATTCAAACCAATGCGTACTGCGTAATGAAAGTACCATCAGCAGTGGTAAAAGGAGATTTCAATATTCTCATCAATCCGTTTCATACTGACTTCAGTAAGATTACCGTCATCGACGAAAGTGATTTTCCGTTTGACCAACGATTTGTTTATCGTTAATAGTGGTTGATAGAAAGCGTTGATCGGCACACCAATTAAACGGAATTGATTACTTTCGCAGCGTATCCATTTTATTGAATAGTATATGAATTACGATATTATCGTTGTTGGAAGTGGTCCGGGTGGTTATGTAGCTGCTATCCGTGCTTCCCAATTGGGATTAAAAACCGCCATTGTAGAACGCGATGCGTTGGGTGGAATTTGCTTGAACTGGGGTTGTATCCCAACGAAAGCGCTATTGAAAAGTGCCAACGTATTCGAATATTTGACACACGCTGCCGATTACGGAATTACCGTAAAAGATGCGAAAGTTGAATTCGACGGAATGGTAGCCAGAAGCCGAACTGTTGCCAATGGAATGAGTAACGGTATCCAGTTTTTGATGAAGAAGAACAAAATCGATGTCATCAAAGGAACCGGTGTATTAAAAGCAGGAAAAAAAGTAGCCGTTACCGCTGAAGACGGAACTGTTACCGAATATACAGCCGATAAAGGAATTGTCATTGCAACGGGAGCTCGCTCACGTCAATTGCCAAACCTTCCGCAAGACGGAGAAAAAATCATCGGTTACCGTGAAGCAATGACCTTGAAAAAACAACCGAAGAAATTGGTTGTTGTAGGTTCAGGAGCTATTGGCGTTGAATTTGCTTATTTCTATAACGCTATCGGAACGGAAGTTACCGTGGTTGAATACTTACCGAACATTGTTCCGATTGAAGACGAAGAAGTATCTAAACAATTGGAGAAATCGTTCAAAAAGGCAGGCGTTACGGTAATGACAAATGCATCTGTTGAGTCGGTTGATACTTCCGGAAAAGGATGTGTTGTAACGATCAAAACAGCAAAAGGCGAAGAGAAAATCGAATGTGACGTTGTTCTTTCGGCAGTTGGTATTGCAGCCAACATCGAAAACATCGGTTTAGAGGAATTGGGAATTGTGGTAGACAAAGGTCGTATCATCGTGAACGATTTTTACCAAACCAATATCCCAGGATACTTTGCTATCGGAGACGTTATTCCTACTGCTGCATTGGCACACGTTGCTTCGGCAGAAGGAATTATTTGCGTTGAGAAAATTGCAGGACACCATCCTGAACCATTGGATTACGGAAATATCCCGGGTTGTACGTATTGTTCGCCTGAAGTGGCATCGGTTGGTATGACAGAGAAAGCGGCAAAAGAAGCTGGTTTGGATATCAAAATTGGTAAGTTCCCGTTCTCGGCATCTGGTAAAGCAAGTGCTGCCGGAGCAAAAGACGGATTCGTGAAATTGATCTTCGATTCTAAATACGGTGAATTGTTGGGCGCTCACATGATTGGCGCCAACGTTACCGAGATGATTGCTGAGATCGTAGCCATCCGCAAATTGGAGGTAACAGGTGAAGAATTGATCAAAACGGTTCACCCTCACCCTACCATGTCTGAAGCGGTAATGGAAGCTGCAGCTGCAGCCTACGGTGAAGTGATTCACTTGTAAGAACAGAAAAAATAATAACTCAAAAGAGGTTTTCGTTTCGGCGGGAACCTCTTTTTTACACCATCGAAATGGAAAACGGTTTGTCGACTATTCAGAAGTACTTTCGCGTGCAGCGAATTGCGGTTGTTTGTTTCTTGTTGATGATGGTGGTAAGTTTGTTGTTGCCATATTCGAAAACACACTTTAGCTCACCAATGGTACCGGGAATATCGACTACACTTCGCATTTACGGTCATGAATATCGATTAGTTATAGTTGCAGTGATACTAGTATTTATCTGCACCCTTTTAATAACCGTCACCAAAACCAGAATTCCAGCGATTATTGCATTTTTCGTGTCTGTTTTGAGTGGAATATTGTTGTTGATTTTACCTCAAGAGATTCATTTCAGACATATTTTCATCAAACAATCACATAGCGATTACACCTATCAATTAGGATTCTACGTGATCATCATTGGTGGAATATGTATCATCATTACCGCTTTTGTAAACCTGCTTTTGGTAGCCAAAAACGCACAGGAAGAACTGTATGTCAACTCAGAATTGATCGATGATTTAGAATGAATTGAGACGGTAGTTAACACTAAAACCCAACCGACATTTTTATACCTAGACTCGGAAAGATGTACATTTTTTCAAGGGTGGCGGTCTTAAAGTGGTAGTATTTATAAAATCCCATAAAGCCTGGGGGCTTTTCTCCAATCGCATGATATTCACCATAAAAATGACCAAAACCAACGCCTCCATACACATCCAATCCGAAATGTTTAAATATCCAAAATTGGTTCCCTACGGCAAATGAAATAAATGTTTCGTTTAAGTACCCATCCGTTTCAACCGTGTAACTCTCGTTGGTTTGGTAGTTGGAATGCTTAAAGTAATAATGCTCATTGTAACGTCTAAACTTGAAACGTGGTGAAATATACCATTGTGCTAACTGACTTGCTTTTTCCCTGAAGTAATACCTGAACGAAAGCGATCCTGCATATCCTATAGCGCTTTCTAATTTAGACGAACTATAAGAAGCGTAAGGTATAAGAGGTGGTTCAATGTAAAAACGTTCGATTGCTACATGTGATCTGGTAAAACCACTTTCTATTTCCACCGACCATTTCTTTGAAAAGCGATACTCTGCTCCCAATTCATAATCAGCAAAAATAAATCGGTCAGGTTGCACTTTAAACACAATTCTGCGTGATTCGACTCCCCCTATTTTTTTCTTTTTTCGCTTTACACCTTTCAATTCTTTAGGAGTAGGACCAACAGATAATTTCACTCCTGCAGCAGCTGTAAATTGACCGTAGTTGGTATATTTCGATTGAAAAGACAATGTCGGGTCAACGTAATCAGCCCCTTTGTATTCTTTTCGTTTGACAAGCTCATAACCAACACCGGCATAAACATCCACTAACAGACCTTTTGGAAATCGATGCTGATACCCCAAGTTCAAAAGTCCAATTTTCTCATGTGTATAATTACCATGATCATCATTCAATGAGCGGTAACGGAAACTTGGCGAGAGATACGACTTGCTTATAGGAGATGTGTTTTGCTGAAGATAATACCGAACTGAAACTCCAGCTACAATACCAAACTTGCCACTTGTGCCATAGGAATCCGGATCGCGCAACCAAAAACGTTTGGTTACAATTCCAGTTCTAGTAAGACCAGCCGTTAATTCAATAGAAAATTTATCTAATATTCGATGCTCCCAGCTTATAGGGATTTCACTAAAAGCAAGTTGCAACGGATCGTATTTAACGATATTGTTACTCTTCTTCGTTAGTCTAGTTGAATCAATTGTAGATGATCCCTTTTGCCCAAAGCACTGCAACGAACAGACAAACAATAAGATTATAGGTAGCGCTAATTTCACAATACGACAGTTGACTTTCGCCCAAAGATACGAAAGGTAATTTAATCGTATTACTTCACCCCCAAAGGCGTTCCCGCCACTTCAAATTGATTGTCTGATGAACAAAACACATCAATTCTCCCCAGAAAAAGTCCGGCATAACCAACTTGATTGATCACCACATCGTTTCCAATTTTGTTTTTCACGATTTCGGGTTTTTCTAAAAACGTATGTGTGTGTCCGCCTAAAATAAGATCAATTCCTTCTGTATTTACTGCCAGGAGTTTGTCACAGACCTTAGCCGGATCGGTTGGATATTCGTATCCGAGGTGCGAAAGGCAAATAATCAAATCACAGTGTTGTTCGCGCAATAACGCCACTTGTTCCTGAGCTTTGGTTATCGGATCCATGTAAACCATAGCTCCTGTATTTTCATTCGATACCAAACCGTTTAGATCAACTCCCAATCCGAAAATACCGATGTTGAGTTTTCCTTTTCGGATAATGGTGTGTTGTTTTACCTCATCGCGAAGGCTTGTTTTGGAAAGATCGTAATTGGCGTTTACAAACGGGAAGGTAGCGTGTTGTTTGGCTTGTTTGAATCCTTCCAACCCAATATCAAAATCGTGATTGCCCAACGTAGCGGCATCGTATTTCATTTCTGAAAGCACCTTCATTTCCAAAACACCTTTAAACTTATTGAAATAAGGTGTTCCCTGGAAAATATCGCCGCAATCGAGCAATAAAACGTGTTCTTCTTCGGCTCTGATTTGTTCGATCAGCGTTGCTCTGCGCGCTACACCACCCATTCCTGGGTATTTACCATGGTTATCCGGAAACGGATCAATATTGGAATGTGTGTCATTGGTATGAAGGATGACCAACTTTTGATCTTTTTTGCCTGAAGCACTGATCAACGAAGGAGCTATTGCTGCTCCGGCCGCCACAATTCCCGTATGGTGAATAAACGTTCTTCTGTTCATATTGAGCTTGTTAAAAACGAATGCGTTCTTCCAATAATTCTTCTATTGTTTTGGTTCGTTCTACTTCGCGCAACAATAAATCGCGCAATAAAACAGGACTCATCATCTTTTCTGTTGCCGATTGGAAAAATAGCATTTTATCGCCACCATTGGCTAAAAAATCAGTTGTAATAATCCAAACAAATGTTGCGTTGGTTGGATTGTCAACCACCATTTTCCCGTTTACTATCGCAAAACCAGAGATCGGTTCACCACCCGATTTTTTCACGTAAGCTTCTATTTCGGCGAATTGAGAAACGGGTAACTTTAACGCGATCAATTGATTATCGAAGGGCATCAATTTGTAAATATCGCCTACCGTAAGCGGACCTTTTGAAAGAGAAGCACGAATTCCACCTGTGTTCAGGATTGCAATCACAGGCAATTTTTCCGATTGACGATTGAGCAAACTGTCTTTTCCAAATTGCAAGACAATGTCGGTCACCCATTGTCCGAGGGTAGAATTCGGTCGTGCTACCTGCATATCAGCTGTAGCTTCTCCGATAACGCGATTCATTTCCAAAGCCAGCGCTCGTCTATAAGGCGCGACCAACGAATCCACTTCAGGATCTTTCTCAACGGGCGATTTTACATCAATTCGCTGCGCATTAAAAGCCTTGTAGGAATAAGAAGAGCAGGCCGAAAGACCTGCTCCAATAATTAGAATTCCAATGAACTTAAGCATCGGTTTATTCAATAATAAGTGATTTTTGCGCCACTCCGTAAGGAGTTACCGCTTTCACAATATAAGATCCTGATTTAAGAACCGATGTATTCAATTTCACTAAATTCATGTTAGCAACCGTTGCTTTCATCACTGATCTTCCTTGCATATCAAGGATTTCATAAGAAGAAATGGTTGTAGCATTTACGTGCAATGACAATTCGTTCTTAGCCGGATTCGGGTAAGCGATGAAACCTGCGTTTAATGCTTCTTCGATATCAGCAACACAACCCAAAGCTTCGTAGCTCATGTTGTTGAAGTTTACAAAACAAACAAAATCAACGCTGTCAATAAATGGGTTACGGTTTCCTTGCAATGAATCGATATAGTCATTACGAGAAATCTCTCTGTTGTCTGGTAAATCCTGGAAGTGCCATTGTTTCAACAACCCTTGGTCTTGACCGTAGTTAATAGAACCGCTGATTGGGTTAGGAAGTCCCCAGTTGTTTCCGCTAACTGTTGTGTAGCAAATTGCTTCGTACATCATTGCACGTGCTGCGTCACCTTTGTGCTCGTCACGTGGTTCGTATACCAAGTTTCCGTTTGCATCCAAACCGTATTTTGCACCAAGGTAAGTAGACGAAATTGTTACAACTTCACCCAACGGGTAGTTACTACGTACTGCGTTTGCTGAGTTTTGATTGGTTGGATACAAATGGTGATAATCATTGTATTCAGGTAAGTCTTGAGAGTTTGATAAAGGGTTTGTTGGCATCCAACTATAGCAATAAGTGTGTTCGCGGCTAAAGCCAGTAGCTGTAAAGTCAAATGGTTCGCTATAAACTTTGTTTTCACCACTGTAAACACACGTTACTACACGACGGTCAAGTGTTGTATCACGTGCGTAAAAACCTTTCACCATATAGTTTCCATAGTTACTATAGAACTGCAGTTGATGAGGATTTACCAATGCATGCAAATCTGCAACAAACGTTGCACTAGACGAATTGATTCCATTGTAGTATGCTGCCGGCAACATGGTGGCAGGTGTAGTTGTTGAACCTGTCAACGGACTAGTTGTCAAATAATTTCTGTAAGTACCGTTACCATTGTAAGCATATACTGCAAAATGGTAAGTTGTATTAGCCGCGATAAAGTTTGGCGTGAAAGAAGTAGCCGATCCACTGTAAACAACTTGTGCATCACCTACTACATCTCCACGTTGGTAAACGGTTCCGTCTGCAGGAACACCAGTAATAGCTGCACCTGTTTTACGCAAAACGATGTATCCTTCTGCCGAAGCTGAAGAAGTGAACCCAGCATTGAATCGGTAAGTCTTAACGTTGGTGAAATTCAACGAAGTTGCCTGAGCAATTGGCTCTGTAGCATAACTACCTCCGATACCGATCAAGTTAATGACATAAGATGCTTCATCAGCATCGTTGCTTGCAATTGTCAAAACAGCATTGCGTGTACCTGCAACTGAAGGAGTAAAATCAACTGTCAACGGAGCAGTTCCGTTAGCTGTAACCGAACTCGGTGAAGCAGAAACAGTAAAGTCAGCAGCATTTGCACCTGAAATAACTGCACTTGCAATGTTCAATGTATTTGCCGTACCTAAGTTTTCAACAGTAAAGGTTGTTGGTGTCATAGTACTTACAGGAGAACTCCATGTGTAAGTTCCACCGTTAACAATTGTTGTTGCACCCTGTTTTACGTTGATTTCCTGTTCCGGACCGGCAGCACCTGCAGCAATATTTACGTCATCCAAACCGACATTACCAGACACTTTAGTAGTGTAGATAAAACGGATGTAACGCGTAGTTGCCATTGGCACATCTGTAAACTGTGTGTAGGTAGATGTAGGAGCAGTAAACGTATGCAACGTTGTCCATGTCACACCTAAATCAGATTCTTCAACTGTAAACGTTCCGCCTGAAAAACTATTACCGGCAAGAAAATACGTCAAATTACCAGGATTACTTGCAAAATTGATGATCAGGTAATCTCCTGTGTTATCAAGTTTCATTGTAGGAGGCGTGTTACCTGAAGCGGTATACAATCCTGTTCCTGATTCTGTCCATCCAACAGGGAGTGTTGGAGTAGTAAAACTCCAGCTTGTTGGAAGCACTGCTTGTGCAACTGCATTCAAACTGAACAATACAGCGATGAATGTTGTGTAAATGATTCTTTTCATTTTGTTTATTGTTAGCAATTAAAATTGAATTCCGAGTGATACGTTAAATCGGAATCCTTGTCCAAACATCACCGACGCAGAAGCCGCATCGAAATCGGTTCCGTAAAAATTATTCGTTGCGTCTGCCATATACATGGTGTTCAACACGTTTGTAATAGACCCGTTGAAGAAGGTATTTACCTTACCGAAACGGTATTTATATCCTACAAATAAATTCAACAAGCCGTAAGAAGGCAATTTATATGATTCACGACCCGCATTTGCTCCTTGAAGCGAAAACGGAGTAAAGTTAGCGTAATAGCGATCGAACCATTGGTATTGAACTTTTAAAAAGAAGTTTTTAAACGGTTCGTAGCGTAAACCTACATTGGCCATTGTTTGAGCAGCATCTCCTACGTGAACACCTTTTGCGTCAAAGGTAAACGTATAGTTGTTCAAATCCGGAATCGTGATGGTTTCGGATGAATTCCATCTCCAATCTCCGTAAGAGAACATAAATTCTCCTGAGATTTTCTTTGTGACCTGGTAGGCCAAATCTACTTCTCCACCAATGTGTAAAGCATCCATTCCATTAATGTTCACATAAATGCTTGCTGTTGGGTCGTTCGGATCCGGAATGGAAACACCAAATGGGAACGGCTTGTTCTGCCAATTGGTTACATATCCGTTTACGTTGATACCGAAACGATTATTTGAATAACCGTAACCTGCTTCTGCGGCCAATATTTTCTCATTTAAAATTTCGCGGAAGAATGTATTGGTGTTGTTATCAATTACGTTACTGAATTGAGGTGTTCTTGATAAATATCCAAGGTTTACAAAAACGGTTGAATATTCCGAT
The DNA here is from genome assembly GCA_044377135.1 of Fluviicola sp. GTDB lineage: Bacteria > Bacteroidota > Bacteroidia > Flavobacteriales_D > Crocinitomicaceae > Fluviicola. The sequence goes on along the minus strand of JBILJP010000008.1, from coordinate 11,313 downwards.
AACGCCAAGCTTGCTCCTCCTTTCACCGTTCCACCGAAGAGTGTTTTCCAATCGGTTGCAAAGTCTTTTAAGCCATCAGATGAAGCCGTATACGTTTGCCCTTGATACGTGATTGTATCCGTAGCACCTATACGCAATGTGGTATCACCTACTTCTAATACTTTTTTCTGGAAATAGTCAATGCCTTTGTAAGCGTTACTCACACCGGAAATGTTTAGGAAAGCTGTCCAACGTGTGTCTTTATATTCCACTTGTCCGAAAGCTCCGCCCCATTGCACCAAACCGTCACGGTGATTGTTGTAGGTATTCAATGAGATTTTATCTCCCTCACGCTTCATTGGTGAAGCTGAATTGAGATTGGCATCATTTACATAATAATCTCCACCCAACAAATCACGGATTTCCTGATAGTGCGTTCCTTTGTAAAAACGGTAATCAATACCTCCTGAAGTTTGCCATTTTTCATTGTGTTCGTAGGTAAACTGTCCTAAGTAGCCAACCCAAAAGTGGTTGTTGACACTAGAAACCAATACCTGAGTCGACTTCAATTCGGTATCACTATAGAGCGGATCTACATTCGGACCACCGAATAATTGGTCGACCTGATTGGTTTTTACAATCCCGTCCCAATTGATCGTACCGTCTGTATTGTACTGAATTCCGCTTGAGTTGGACAAACGTGTCCCTCCACCTCTACCGACCGACAAATAAGCGATATTGGAAATCGATAATTTCTTGTTGACTGTCCAGAAATCTTTGAGTGTTACCTGAGGTTTGTTGTAGTAATTCAAGCGTTCATTCATCACTTCTTGTTTACCATCAACGGTTCTGTATCCCCAATGTTGGTTAAATCGGATTCCGCGGTCATACGCTTGAGTAGAATCAATCGCCAAGCCCATATCACGAGCTGTTTTGGAGTCCCAATATTGGATACGTTGGTTAAATGAACGCTGACCATGTTTTTGAGGTGCACCAAAAGCCGACAACGATAGTAAATGCTTATCCCATTTCTTTTGGACTTTAACATATATAAAACCGCCTTGTGTATTGGTTCCGTCAACCCATCCGTTTCCTTGTTTATACGAACCGGAGAAAACAACACCAAGTCCATTCTTCATTAAACCGGAGTTATAAGAAAGGCTTGAGCGTAAAAAAGTACCTGTTGCTAATTCTTGTTTAAACGTAATTCCTTTTTTATTACCGATTCCGGCTGTGATGATATTCAAGGTTCCACCAACTGAAGGCATTGCCAACTTTGTAGCTCCTAAACCGCGTTGAATTTGAATGGTGTTGGTGATATTATCCAAACCAAACCAGTTTGACCAATAAACCCAACCGTTTTCCATATCGTTTACAGGTACACCGTCAATAAGCACACCTACGTTTCGTTGATCAAATCCACGAACTGTAATTCGCGAATCACCGTCACCACCACCTGTTTGTGTAGCATAAACCCCCGGCGTTGCATTCAACAACATCGGAATATCACGCGAAGCCAATTCTTCTACGATTTTTTCAGAACCGATTGTAGTGGAGGCAACCGGAGTACGACGCCCGGCAATCGGGGCAATCACTTTAAATTCTTCCAACTGAGTGGTATTCCCGATTTTGTATTCGAGTTCCATTTCAGGACGATCAATCTTAACATTTTCAGTCAAGGTATCGGTATCCACCAAAGCAATAACAATAATATACGTTCCATAAGGAACACCTATCAATTCAAATCTTCCGTCCAAATCCGTAACCGCACGATACGTGTTGTTGATGGAAACATAAGCCCCGGGAACGGTTTCACTATTTCCGGCATCTTTCACAACACCTTTCACCGTTGCCGTTTGCGAGAATGCAAGCACGGGTATTAAAAAAACGAATAATACTACTATTCTTAACATATAGTCAAAAAAAAGAGGTCTTCATTAATGAAGACCTCAGTTGAATATTGAAATTATTTAACTACAACACGCTTAGATGTCACGGCACCATTCTGGTCGATCAATCGTACGATGTAAACCCCACGATCGGTTCCTAGTTTAATTGCCATTTGAGGATTAGCTGTGTTCGTTGTGCGACTAACCAATTGACCCAATGCATTTAACACTTGTACTTCACGAATATCAACTGCACCTTTGATATAAACCATTCCGTCTAAAGATGGATTTGGATATACAACAACATCTGCTTGAATTTTAGCTTCTGTTGACAATGAGTTACAATCGCATTCGTGTGTTCCTAAAGAGAACCAGTTTCCGAAAAGAATCGGGTTTCCGTTTTGAGAAACAATTGTATCTCCGTTTCCATCAAATAAATAAGTAACTGCAGGAATTGAATCGTATTCAGCCAACGCATTGAAAACAGTAACTTGAGCAGTAACACCTTTCAAAACAGTTGATTTACGAATCAATGAGTGATCTTCTGTAACACCAACACCAACACCTGTATTGTAAGGAGCTGTAGTTGTCCAAGAACCTCCTGAAGGATCTTCACCAATTTTACCGAAGATATCAATGATTTGGAATCCTAAAGAAGTAGTTACGTTTGCTGATGAACTAGCAGGAAGTGTTCCTTTTGCCAACATCACAGCATCATTTCCATTCCAGTAAAATGCATTTGATGTATTGTAAATCGGGCTAAAGAAACCATCAGCACGTGCAATCAATGAATCCCAAAGTGCAGCTTCCTGACCACTACCTGCAGGATCTTGTTTGTCCAAAGCAGCAACGAAAACGTCATGCGGTTGAACCGTACCTGACAATTGAACCGCATTTGCAACAGTTGCAGAAGCAGAACCATTTGAATAACGAGCCACGAAGTACTCACTTAAATCAATTGCTTGATTAGTTGGATTATAAATTTCCAAGGCTTTGTTGTTTGACCAACCTTCAACATATTCGGAAATGAATAGTTTGGAACAGTCTTGCGCATAAGCAGTTGACGCTAAAAGTCCGAAAAAAAGTAACGCTTTTTTCATAATTAAACAGATTATTTGAATTGAGGATATGTACTTGTAAGTAGATACGATCTGTTACCCACGTTTGTGGAAGAATAACACGCTGCCTTTTTGACGACAACCGCTCTATTCGTATGGGTAAACATTTTTTTACTTCATCGTTCCTATTGTTTGTTTTCGCATGGTTTCAGTCTACTTAACTCACGTAGCATCAAGGAGAACATGTAAAAACTTGGCACAAAGATAGGACATTTTCATTCGACAACCATTATTGAATTGTTAACAATGAGCAAACGTTATACACGGATGATCATTTGAATGGAATAGGTAAAAGGATTTAGTCCGTGAGTAGTGTTGAGAATAAATCTTTAGTTTATTTTTATTGACAAATTGATCGATTTTTAACAATCAAAATGGCAACATTACAACGTTGCAAATTTGCCAAATGGGCAACTTGAAATATTGCGGCCAAAATTCCGGAACAATTTCTGCTACTACGATTACAATAGAGCCACTATAATATGTCATAAAACACAAATCACAACAAAGGTATTTGGTTATTTTTGTTGCAAAACAAACCATACATGAAACGTTTCATTTTATTCTTTTTCATTGGATTGCTAGGTACAACCTATGCACAAAACACACTTACCGTTGAACGCATCTGGAAATTCGGCGAGTTTTCACAAAGAGGTGTGGCCGGATTTACTTCCTTAGCTGACGGCGAACATTTCACCAAACAAGTGGAAGAAAAAGGTGCGGTTTTATTGAAAAAATTCAGTTTTAAAGATTTTAACGGAATAGGTACAACCATCGTTGATCTTTCTTCGATTACAGCCGACGGAGCCGTATTGCAAATAGATGATGCTACCATGAATAAAGCAGGAACGATGTTGTTGTTGCAAACCAGCACTGCTTCCATTTACCGCTACAGCTATTCTACCGTTTACTATTATTATGATATTGCTTCCAAGAAAGCAACATTATTGTATAAAACGGATGTTCCACAAACTTTAGCTACGTTTTCTCCCGACGGAACTAAAATCGGATTTGTAGCTGCCAATAATCTCTTTGTAAAAGACATTAAAAGCAATGCAGTCACTCAATTGACATTCGACGGACAACAAAACAACATCATCAACGGTACAACAGACTGGGTTTACGAAGAAGAATTTGCCATTACGCAAGGCTTCTTATGGTCGCCCGATTCAAAATATGTGGCTTTTATGCGATTTGATGAATCAGCCGTAAAAGAATTCGATATGGCCATTTACGGATCTCTTTATCCTGAAGCGTATCGTTTTAAATACCCCAAAGCAGGCGAAGACAATTCGAAAGTGAGTTTGCATATTATACCTGCAGCAGGCGGCACTAAAGCCGATGTGAAATTGGGAAGTTATGAATACATTCCGCGTTTTAACTGGTCACCGGTTGCCAATGAGTTGATTGTTCAAACCATGAATCGTCATCAAAACGAATTGAAATACCACCTCATCACCAATCCTGCAGCTCCGGTAGACAATGTGTTTTATACCGAAACATCAAAAACCTACATTGATATTGACAACAACCTCATTGTTTTGAAAGATGGAAAATCATTGTTGCGTAGTAGTGAAAAAGATGGTTACAATCACTTGTATCAATTGAATTTCGACGGAACACAACGCCAGATTACTACCGGAAACTGGGATGTGATCGAACTGTATGGTATCAATGAGAAAAAAGGATTGATTTACTACAACTCGGCAGAAAACGGTGCAATCAACCAAACATTGTACGCTATTTCTCTTGACGGAAAAAAGAAAACTGCATTGAGCGCTACAACAGGCACACACCATGCAGAGTTCTCTGAAGGATTTTTATACTTCATCAGAAGCAGTTCTACCGCGAATACCGTCACTACTTATACTTTGTGCGCTCAAACCGGAAAAGAGTTGATGGTATTGGAGAAAAATGATGCCTTGCAGCAAAAACTCAACGGCATGAATCTGGCAAAAAAGGAATTCATTGAAGTACCCGGAGTTGAAGGAAAACTCAACGCATGGATTATGAAACCAGCCAATTTCGATCCGGCGAAAAAATACCCGGTTTACTTTACAGTTTACTGCGGCCCGGGACACAATACCGTTACAAATGCCTTCGGCGGCGCTGATTATATGTACCATCAATTGCTGACCCAAAAAGGGTATATCGTTATGAGTGTAGATCCACGCGGAACAATGTACCGTGGCGAAGCATTTAAAAAATCGACTTACCTGCAATTGGGTAAATTGGAAACCGAAGATGTCATTGCCGTTGGGAAATACATGCAACAACAAACCTATGTAGATGCCAATCGTATTGGAATTCAAGGCTGGAGTTATGGTGGTTTCATGACTGCGTTGGCTATGACCAAAGGAGCAGATGTGTTCAAAATGGGAATTTCAGTTGCTCCTGTAACCAACTGGCGTTATTACGACAATATCTATACGGAACGATTCATGCGTACTCCTGCCGAAAATGCTTCCGGGTATGACGACAATTCACCGGTAAACCACGTAGGGAAATTAAAAGGTAAATTATTATTGGTGCATGGTTCTGCAGACGATAATGTCCATTTCCAAAACTCAATGGAATTTATTACTGCTATGGTGAATGCCAATAAGCAATTTGACTTATTTGTATACCCGAATAAAAACCATGGCATTTACGGAGGAAATACGCGCAATCATTTATTTACAATGATGCTGAATTACACGTTGGAAAATCTGTAGATGGACTTCAAACACAATTTCACGCGAAATAACTTAATAAAAACCCTGATCATCAGCCTAAGGCTGATGGTCGGGGTTTAATGTTCTATGTCTGGAACTCATCTATTATTTCGATCACACCTTTCTCTTTTCAGAAACCCTGCTTGCCTGTTTCATGATTCCAGTAGGACTGATCAATTGTGCGGTTTTCATTAACGGATTGAACGCCTTGAGAAGATTCTACTGGAAAACACTCTTACTTGCGCTGATCAGTTGCTTGAATTTCAGTTATTTTCTCTTCATCTGGAACACATTGTATCAACTTTCGGGTTCCATGACCAATTAATCGGCTTCATTTTCGAAAAAACTGCTCATTTAGAGCAATTCATCGAAGTCATTTTTTTTATTCAAAAAGATTTGTCGATTCTTATTTGTGATTTAGTTTTCTATTAGTAATTTTAGCCAACTATCAAAAAAAGATTAATTCAGCAGGCAAAATGAGCGAAACAGCGAAAATCGAATTGAACGGAAAAACATATGAATTTCCGGTTGTTGAGGGTACAGAAAATGAAAAAGCCATCGACATCACCAAATTGCGTCAGGAGACAGGTTACATTACTATTGATTCAGGTTATAAAAACACAGGTGCTACACTTAGTGCCATTACTTTTTTGGACGGTGAAGAAGGTATTTTACGTTACCGTGGTTACCCGATCGAACAATTGGCTGAGAAAGCGTCGTTCATTGAAGTGGCTTATTTGTTGATTTACGGTTCATTGCCAACACAAACTGAATTAGACGATTTTACTGCTAACATTACAAAACATACACTGGTTCATGAAGACATGAAACAGTTCTTCGAAGCTTATCCGGCAAAAGCTCACCCAATGGGGGTTCTTTCATCTATGATTTGTTCGTTGTCGACATTCTACCCTGAATCGCTTGACCCGAATCGTAGTCCTGAGGCGAAAAACCTGACCATTTTACGTTTGCTTGCCAAATTGCCTACTTTGGCTGCCTGGGCTTACAAAAATTCAATGCGTCACCCGTTTATGTATCCTAAAAACGGATATGACTACTGCAAGAATTTCATGCACATGATGTTCGCTATGCCAACTGAGGAATACGATGTAGATCCGGTTGTTGTAGATGCGTTGAATAAACTATTGATTCTTCATGCTGACCACGAACAAAATTGTTCTACTTCAACAGTTCGTATCGTCGGATCTTCACAAGCCAATTTATACGCAACCATTTCGGCAGGTATCTCAGCTTTATGGGGGCCACTTCACGGTGGAGCCAACCAAGCAGTTATCGAAATGTTGGAGAAAATCCACAACGATGGTGGTGATGTTGACAAATGGGTATTGAAAGCAAAAGACAAAGACGATTCGTTCCGTTTGATGGGCTTCGGTCACCGTGTTTATAAAAACTTCGATCCACGTGCTACTATCATCAAAAAAGCATGTGATGATGTGTTAGAGAAATTACAAATCAACGACCCACTTTTGGCAATTGCTAAAAAATTGGAAAAAGTTGCTTTGGAAGACGAATACTTCAAGTCTCGTTCACTTTACCCGAATGTCGATTTCTACTCAGGTATCATTTACCGTGCATTAGGAATTCCTACCGAAATGTTTACAGTAATGTTTGCATTGGGTCGTCTACCGGGATGGATTGCACAATGGAAAGAAATGATTGAAGGTGGTGAGCCTATCGGTCGTCCGCGCCAAATCTACACAGGTGCTACCACACGTGATTACGTTGATATCGCAAAACGATAATTAATATACGATTAACATTTCAAAAAAAAGGACTCGTTAAACGGGTCCTTTTTTTGTGCCTCACATTTTTTATTAACAGTCGGAAAAATATTCATCTACCACTAAATCGATTTTCAACTTCAACTAAATCGATTTAAAGGAATAAAAGCTGAAACGTCTGTTTTTCTTACTCAAAACTTAATCATTCGGTAATAGTGAAACCTTTTCTTAAGCACTAATTTTGCCGTTGATTTACAGTTGGTTAATAGCATTTTTATGAGACACTTATTTTTCGTTATTACTTTGTTCACGTGTTCATTTGGCTTCTCACAAGCAACGGATCTGATCATTTCAGAATACGTTGAAGGAAGTTCAAACAATAAATACATAGAAGTGTATAACGGTACTGCTGGTTCCATCAATCTCACCAACTATCAATTGCAACTTTTCGCCAATGGTGCAGCTACCGCAACTACTACAGTCACGCTAAGCGGTACGTTGGCAAGCGGAGCAACTATTGTCTACAAAAATTCGGCTGCAACAATTTATGCTGGGGCAGCAACCAACAATACAGCCGTTGCATTTAACGGTGATGATGCCATTGCGTTGTTTAAAATATCAACCTCCTCATTTGTTGACATTGTTGGTAATATAGGATGCGATCCCGGAACGGCCTGGACTTCCGGAGCTTTCTCAACTCTAGATAAAACAATCGTTCGTAATGCTTCAGTTTGCTCAGGAGTTACGGTTGATCCAACAACAGTTTGTACGTTTCCCACTTTGTCAACTGAATGGACACAGTCAAACGTTGATATTGTTTCCAATCTTGGATCACATACCATGACATGTGTTGCCTGTGCTCCCGGAGCGGCACCAAGTACACTTGCAACTACTTTTAGCGCCACCACTTTTTGTACATCAGCCAATATCTCTTTTACAGCCGGAAATGGAGCGAAACGCATTGCCGTTGTTTCTACCACAAATTTTGCAAACACACCTGTCAACGGTACAGCCTATACAGCAAACACCACTTTCGGAAGCGGATCAACAGTTGGAGCAGGAAACTTTGTGGTACTGAATGGAACAGGAAATTCGGTAACAATAACCGGACTAACTGCCAACACGACTTATTTCATGAAAGTATTTGAATACAACGGCGCTACCGCAAACTGCAATGAATCTTATTTAACTGCCGGAGTAACGAGTTTTTCATTTACTACTCAAAACAACTGCGCTACTCCCCAAATCAGATCGATATTGGCAGATGCATGTAGCAGTCAGGAAGGATTGGATGAATTGGTGATCATCGAAAACGGTGCTAATCCACTACCAATCAGCGATATTACATTGGCATTTCCTTCCGGAGGCACTTTTTGTAACAGCGGATGTGGTGCGAACACCTTGCAAAACAATCCGGCTTACATCACGCAATTGAACACATTGGCAGGTTGCTCTTTATTTCAATATGCCGATCCTATTCCGGCAGGAGCGATCATTGTTGTCTTTACCGGACTCACGCCTTCTTATGTGTTTGATTATTCAACACAATGTCCATCGGCTACAGCTTATTATGCCGTATTCTGTAACAATGCATCCACTGCCGGAAGATTTGCAAACAGCGGTGTAGGAACACGAACATTAGACGCTGTTTTTGGCGTAACGAACGAGTCGGTTACCTACGCACCAAATAGTTTATTGGGCGATGGTTCATTCGTTGATTTTGATGCTGCCGGAAACCCAAGTTACAGACAAGAACTCAACTGTATTTACCCGCTAAGTGTAGAATGGGGATCTTTTGAAGCCACAACCGTTACGGAAGGCATTCGTCTTGACTGGCAAACGATAAGTGAAAAAGACGCCGATTACTTCACTATACAGCACGCAGATTATTCGGGCAATTTCCAATCAATCGGAACGTTGGATTGTGTTGGAAACAGTACCGTTGCAACCGATTACACTTTCACGGATAGAACTCCGGTAAGCGGCCTCAATTATTATCGCCTAAAACAGATCGATTTGAATGGCGAAATAGACTACAGCTCTATTGTTGCCGTTAATTACGAACGTGAAGATTTGGCGGTTTATTATTTGGAAAACCAACAACAATTGGTGTTTTCGAAAGCATTGAAAGCAGGAAGTACAGTAGCAGTTTACCAAACAAATGGCTCCAAGGTGACTTCACTTACAATAGGTGAAACAACAAGTTCTGTTGCTCTTCCGTTAGCCGCAGGAATTTGGCTGATCGAAGTAGTAAACTCAACCGGACATCCTTCACACATTAAATTGATGGTACACTGACCAACGGTATACTAAAACCGTATAGTCCGATTAACTTCAAATCTCCTTCACACTGGTTTTACAAATTTGTTAATTCCACTGAAAAACAAGCGGATCAGTAACAAAAAAGTTCCACAAAGCTTAATTCTTTGCTAAATATTTAGTGGTGTTTAGACAGTAATTTTATCCTGTTGTTTTACCGGTTAAATCATTCGGTAACAACAGTTTAAAAAACTGTGTTATGAAAACAAAAAATTCCTTTCAATTAATCGCAACCCTTTTCTTACCTCTATTTCTTTTAATGACTCCGGTAATCTTGAGAGCCCAATGCCCAAGTGGAGCAATTGGTGTTTCCGGTGCCGGTTGCGGTTGTCTATCAGGGTGTAACCTCACTTCTTTTGGAGGTCCGAATTGTACAGGAATTTCAGGAAATTGTTCTGCGGGAAACGTTTCAATGACTTATAACATTACCGTACCAAGTGGTTGCACCATTACCGTAAACGCGACTATGGCCAATCGTGCCGGTGGTTGTACAGCCTCTGGCGCCGATGGCGGAACCGATGGACTAAAAGTAGATATCCCTGGTGGTTCAAAACCCTTAATAACAGGAACTTCCAATGCAACTGTAACCGATAGTTACGTACTCGCTGGTCCGGGAACAATACGTATTTCCGGAGTTGCCAATCGCGCTGACGAAATCATTACCTACACCTCATCATCAACCGGTTGTATCAATTGCTCCAGCAGTTTACCAGTCGAATTACTACGATTTGATGTCTCAAAAAATGATCAATCGGTGATCTGCAACTGGGAAACGGCTTCTGAACTCAACTGTGATTATTTTACCATAGAACGCAGTTCAAACGGAGTTGACTTCTACCCAATCGGTCAGATGGATGGTGCGGGAACAAGCAATCAACAACACACGTATACCTTATACGATTCAAGCCCGATCAGTGAAGGTGTTTCTTATTATCGACTTACCCAAACGGATTTCGACGGAACGATAACTTATTCGGAAACAAAATCGGTTAATTTTTCGGCTAATTCGGATATCACAATAGTACCCAATCCTTCAAACGGAACTTTTCGTGTGATTGCAAAGAAACTTGATTTAGAAACACTTTCCATGCGCAACCTATTCGGTCAGCTTGTACTTCCAACAACAGCCAATCAGCTCGAAGAAGAAATCGTTTTACAGTTTTCAGATCTTCCGGTGGGAATTTACTTCGTAACGTATGAGCTAAACGGGAAATCGGTTAACGAAAAAGTTATTGTATCGCGCTAAAAATGCTTGATCACGCCAAGGCGGACACGGTGTTGGATGTTTAATTTTTGATTAGATTCTACTTCTTGACAAAAACCTTCTAACAAGTAATGATAATGTTTCCCGAAAACATTGAATTTACAGGACTTCATTAAAAATCAAGCATCAAAAATTAAACATCAATTAATCTTCCGTTTCAGGCTCAGGCTCAACTTCCGTTTCTACCCCATTCTGCATGTACTTTCCTTTTTTGGAACCGTCGTAGATAGCGTACTTTCTAAATGAACATTCCAAATCTCCGTTGTACAACTTAATTCGGCGATCTGG
>JBILJP010000542.1:0-2679 GCA_044377135.1 Fluviicola sp. | reverse complement strand
GCATCAGAATTAGGGTCAACGATCGTAAAACCGATATTGTTTTCAGTCAATAATGCCATCATAGCCGTTAGGTCATATGGCTCAAAACTGGCCATTTCAAGCTCAATTTGACGTTCTTGCTCCATACGCTCGCGTTCCATTTCTTCCAGCTCTTTTTCACGCTGTTTCTGACGCTCTTCATATTCCTGTTTCATTTTTTTGGTGACCTTTTTTGGGTTTTCAGACATCAAATATTCGTATTCATAATCCGCCTCTGAGTTTCCATAACCTTCGTGATCATAATAAGACTCTTCAAAACCATAGCGATAAGCCTTGCTATCTCGTTGACTTTGATCTGATTCAACGAAGATTCGAATTTCAGCTTCTTTGACCTTCAATTCAACGGTTTCGCTCACCACGATTTCAATATGATTAGCGGTGGTTTGTGTAAATGCTGTCGAGAATGAGAGCATTCCTGCGACAATTAGGGAAGTTTTGATCATTTTTTTAAGTATTTAATATGAAGGTAATTAAAGTTTGGTTTTGACGCACTAAATGTGCTAATAATCAAATCGCAAACTACTCAAGCACGCCGGATCAAGAATAATCCTACAAATTCATTTCAGCCAATAAATCATTGATAAAGTGGTGTTTAAACGATTTTTTCTATTTTTTTTATCCAACAACCCAACTCTTTTTCCAAAACTTCTCTCTTTGTTTAAAACACTAATAGAGTAACCAAATTTAAAGAGTAGAAATCATGAAAAAGACAGTAAAATACCTAGCAGTTGCCATTATTGGAATTGGACTTTTCTCCACATCGTGTAAGAAAAAAGAAGAGCAGGAAGACTATAATCAAGTCGCGTTGGATGCCACAAGCTCTGAAGATGATGAAATGATGACAAAGGATGAAGAAATTTTGGTTGGTTTACCTTGCAACTATGACCTTACCCAACTGCTGGCACCTTGCGCAGTTGTTACGGAAACTTCTTCCACTTTCCCGAAAACCATTACCATCGATTACGGTGTTGGTTGCACCAATAGCAATGGGATCACAAAAAAGGGAAAAGTAATCATCTACATGTCCAATCCGCTGAATGTGGAAGGCGCTGTTCGTCAAATCTCTTTTGACGGATTCTATGTGAACTCCACCCAAATTACCGGTACAAAGAATCTGGAAAACACCGGCTTTAATGCTTCCGGAAATGCGCTGATCTCTGTGGATGCCGATTTGACATTTACCAACGGAAACGGAACACGCACGCGTTCATCTGACCATGTAAGAGAATGGATCGGACACGCAACATGCGAAACCACAGACGATGAATTTTACATAACAGGTTCGGGTTCGGTAACACGCAACAACGGAACTGTTAGATCGTATTCCATCACCACTGCCGTACATATCAAAAGCTCATGCCGCTACCCGGTTGCCGGTGAAATTGATTTCGGGACCTCAAATCGCGGTTGTATCATCAACTACGGTTCAGGTGAATGCGATGAATTTGTAGAGTTAACTACCAAACGCAAAAACAAAGTGTATACCATCAACCTTGCTACACGAACCATCGAATAATTTAGGTTTTAAAACGGAAAAGGGGTTCTGTAAAAACATCATTCTTTAGTAACTCTTTGAAGTGGATTAAAAGTGATAAAATGCAAGGCATTGAGGATGAGATATTGGGAGTTTACTAAAGTAAATGACCAATGTCGATTTCCGAAAATAACGCCGCAGGTTATTGCTTTTAATCCACTTCCGTTTTTAATGTCCTTCTTCTTCGCCAACAATGGCAATGATCCGTTTAAATTCTACAATCAACGCTTGCGCTTCGGCTTGATTGGCTTTTGCCACATCTACCCCATTTGCGTTGCCAGCTTGCTTCTGCTTGTTTTGTTCTTCTTTGAAACCAACGATGCGTTCTTCAAGGTGCGTTGTCAATTGTTCCAGGTAATTGCCCATGTACATTTTAGAATACATGTCGCCGTTTTTGGCTTTATTTTCATAAATCTTCACCGATTTTTGGAACAACGATAAATCTTTGTTTACCAGGAATGCCGAAAAATTGTAGAGTGCTCCTACGTTATCAAATCCTTGTAGCACATTTGAGCTGAAAATGCGCTCAAAAAACGCAAATTGTTCCGCTTTTCCATGACGTGCATAGAGCGTGGCAATTCCCGTCAACATCGAAGAAGAACGTTCGTTTTCGAGCGGTTTTGCCAATTTCATCGCCGATTGCGGATTCATTTTACTCAACTGATTCAATGCGTTGTTGACTACTATGTACGAAGAATCGGATTGCACAGCACGTTCCATAATCGGTGTAGCTTCCACTTCAGCTAACATGGTGCTGAGTGAACTAATTGCACTTGAGCGTACTGCTGAAGAAGGATCGGTTTGAGCCAATGTTTTCAATTTTTCGAGCGCAATCGATTTATCTGCACCTGCTAGTAATGACACTTTTTCAATGGCCGTAAGGCGAATATCCCAAAACGGATCGTCCAATGCATCCAATACCATCTTAATGGCTTCTGGTGTACGATCTTTAATTCCGTTGTTCAACGCATCTCTACGGGCTCTCCAACGTTTGCCATTGTAATATTGATGCACGTACCACGACGTTGCTTTTTTCTCTTTCACTTGCGCCAATACCATCGCCTGATTATCAAACAACACATTTTTCAACGTTCCGTTAACGGGAA
>JBILJP010000543.1:0-2679 GCA_044377135.1 Fluviicola sp. | reverse complement strand
CCAATAGCGGAACGCGATTGGTATCGAGGTCTTCATTGAAACTCCAGGTAAATTCAAATCGGGCACAGCGTTCTTTTTTCAGAACGGTCACACACACTTCAAATTCGCCGGTTATAATATGCGGATTTGGTGCTTCGGCAGCCAAAGTAGCGCTTCCGGAAACTCCGAAACCGAAACCACAGACTTTTATGCTCACTTTTCCACCCATTTTGATGGCGCCACCGATTTGTTTCGGTCGTTTACTGATTTTACCGAAGGTATCGATGTAGGCTTTCAGCTCGGCGCTCAACGGACCAAATTTCTTCGCCCATTCAAATTTCACACCTGCCCCCAAACGAATGCCGTTGTTCGACATCATGAGGTAGAAATACATGTTCAAAATATCGAACAAACGCGCTTGAATACGTCTGTCTTCGGGTGTTTCACGACCTACATTGACATACCACGCCTTTGAATCGCCCCAGAAAAAGCCCAGTTCGATCACACCGTCAACCGTCACTAGTTTTCCATTGTCGCGCAACTTGTAGTTGACTCCGAAACCGGCTTCAATGGAATGACTGGTGATGGCAATAATGGCAAAGAAGGGTGGATCGGGGTTGGCATCCAAACCAATCCGTTCTTTAAGGAATTGCGCCTGCCCCTGGAAGAGGAAGACATCCGGCAACGACAGGAGGAAGAACAACTTCGATGAGAAGGTTTTTCCGGCATCGGAGCTGGTAGCCAATGAAACGCCCGCACCGAAGCTGAATCCGTTTTTGGTATCGAATTTAGACACCTGAATGCCTTCTTCGTAATCGGGATCGATTTTGGCTTTGTAGTATTGCCACCATTCGCCGTCTTCAGGTATACCCGCCGACGTTTTGGTAGCCACGTATTTTTTACCAAGCAAGGCACGGAACCCGTAGATTCCCAAACCGGTTGTTCCCAACGGAATGGCCTTGGTCATTTCTATTTCAAGATCGACAATAAACGACGGCACTTTTGGGTTCAGGCGCATAGCAGCACTGCCCTTGAGTCCGCGGAATTTTGGTAAACTCACGCTTACACCACCCGAGTATTCTTGGCTGTTTTGTAAAATGCTAAGTAACGGATCTGTTGTTCCGTCTGGAATCTTCGGTTCGGCAATGGACAAGAAACCACGAATTACCACCGCTGCTTTTTCAGGATCGGTACCACTTGGCAATACGATGTCTATTTTGAGGCTTTCGAGGCGGATAAACCAATCAAAAGGACCGTCATCTGTCGAATAATAATACTTGATGCCTTTACCGTGGGCCTCTACTCCGCCCGGTGTGGTTTTTACACCACCATCAAACCCAAAGAATTTGTAAGGCCTACGGTCTTTTTCGTACGTGCCGCTATGGATGCCGGTAATGGACAAAATGGCCGGTCCGAATTTAACAGTAACCGCTTTGGGCAAGACCAATTTTCCGCCTTCAAACTCAAACTTACCATCGTCGTAAATGAGGAGTTTTTTGATGTCGAGTTTATCCGGTAAGAATTGTTCCGCAAAACCGGACATCGTGAAATCGAGCTCGCCGCCAACGCCAATGTAAAAACGACCATCGTCTCCGGTTTCACGCCCGAAGAACAGGCTTTCAATGTAAAAATCGAACACACCATCAATCCCAATTTTTTTCAAGGCCGGCACTGCTGAAGCAATAACGTTGAACTCACCGTCTTGACCAATGTGAATTTTGATCTGTATCGTTGCATCCCCACCTGTTTCGTCTTTGAACCCGGGAATTTTCATCCAGCCGTGGATGTCGGAACTGATGATGGCGTTTTGTTGGAAGACGAGGTTGAAGTCGGAGAGGCCGACCTCGAAACCGGCGCCGAATTTGGCGCTAATGAGGGAATCAATTGTTTCTGGAATTCCATCTTTAGCTCGCATTCCGATAGTTCCTGAAATTCCACCGGTACCGACAAGGAGGTTGTTGACGAAAAGTTCGGCTGTTGAATCATCGGGATTGTGTCCCCAGTCAGCAGGAAAACCGATTGTTCCTTCGGTGATGTAAACTCCAATGAAGTCGGTGGGGCGGCCGTCTGCGATGGCTTCGGGGATGTTCTTTGTACGCGAGAGGTCGAGCTTTATTCCTGAAAGCTCTAACATAAACCCAGTTTGCCCAATTTGAGATTTCTGAAAATGGAAGGTGTTCTCGAATGTAAAGGAAAATCCATCTTCACTTGAAAAACTCAAAGAACCAACATTAAATTTTAATAGCGTTTTGTATTCTTCTGGTAAAAGTTCACCTAATTCTACAGGGGGAATACTATTAAGTGTACTCGTCGCTACAGGAATAAAGATGTTTCGCGGAAATTCCACCGCAAGCTCTAAATTGCTTATATCGAGTAAGACTTTGGGAATTAAAATTTTCTTGAAATCCGGCAATTCAAAATCACCCAGCCATCTGCGAAAAAGTTGTTTTAAAGCTTCAAAAGCATCGTCAAAAGTGTTAAAACCAGATAAGTATCGTTGAAATACAACTGTTCTTAAATCAAAATCAAAGGCTTCAATTTGTTTAATAATATTTACGAAAGAAAAATCCTCTGGGTCCTCTGGAAGTGAAATAGGTGTAGTTGGATGATCTAGATTAAAATCATCAATGAATTTCTGTACTCCATCTTCGTCATTAATTAAAACAGAAATAGCTTCCATTAAAAATTCAGAAGGTTCTA
>JBILJP010000187.1:0-9472 GCA_044377135.1 Fluviicola sp. | reverse complement strand
ATTAACGCCATGACGAGAGTGGAGAGTCTAATCATAAATTATTGAAGTAGTTTTTTGATTGACGCTAAGAAGGGAAAATGGTTGTGTTTTTTATCCCGATATTCGACAGAAAGCATAAATTATTCGATAGAAACGGCGTTTTGGAAATTTCAAGGGGGTGGGAGACGAAAAACTTGAGACCGCTTCGCTAAAAGACAAAAGACATTTTTAGGTAATACTGTCTCTTGTCTCAAGTCTAATCGTCTTTCGTCTCCTACCCCAATTCTTTATTCTTCAACGGCAAGCCCATCAACTGATGAAACGCGTCATCCGAAAGGTGTTGTTCCATTAAATGTAAATGCTCAATGCGATGACAGTCGGTTCCGGCAATATCTACCAAACCTTCTTTGACTAACTGTAATGCTTGCTTTTTAACTTCAGGACCATAATGTCCGGTAAGCGAGTTGTTATTAAGTTGAATCCAAACACCCAATTCGCGCAAACGATGTGCCATTTGGGTAGAACCGTGATAATAGCTATAGCGTTCGAAATGTGCAATAATGGGTTGATATCCTGAAGAAATCAGGTCAAATACCAAATCTTCCAGTTGCGTCGGTTCATTTCTAAACGAACATTCAAACAAAATACAATTGGTGTGAAACGGCAGTAAATCTTTTGTTTTGATGCGATCAAAAAGTGTTTCATCAAAATAATACTCGGCAGAAGCTTCAATTTCGATGGTTAATCCAATTGCAGCAGCGGCCGCCCGAAGTTCATCGCGCTTCGATAATATGAGTGCAGTCGTATTATTGTATACCCCATTCATAACGTGTGGAGTGGTAATCACCTTTCGGTAACCCAATTCCTGGAATTTGCGCAACATTCCTAATGAGTGATCCATGCTTTTGGCACCATCATCGATTCCAGGAAGTAAATGACTGTGCAAATCTACTTGCAAAGCAGACAAATCGACCGGTTCCGAGTTGCGGTTTGACTTCAAAAAAGAAAAAATTCCCATAACGCTGTTGAAGATACAAAAGTAAGTCTTATGAGCGGCATCCGCATTTCACGAATTGGATTTTTAACTATAACGTAAAACTAAGTTTATATACTAAATCGATTGAGGGGCTACCACTCTAGATAAAGGTATTCGTGCCAAGTACTTTAGCTTTTACAAATTACTACTTATGAAACGGGTCCTTTTTTTAACATTCGGTTTAGTATTGGCTTCACTTTCTCTTAACGCACAGACATTTAGCTGGAGCGGTTATACAAGTGGATCGATGTCATACACAACGGGTATTATGACTGCAACCGTTACTTCATCAGCTCCGGGTTTTCAGAATACCACACCCCGTCATTTTGCTTCAACTACTGTTGGAAGCGGTCAGTGCGGACTAGCTGGTGGATTGGCACTCGAACACATGTTCGGAAACATTACTTCTGCACATTCCACGCTTACACTTGATTTTACCCAAGGAAACAGCACCAACGGAACTTGCTCTTCTATCACCTTCCCCATTAAAGACATTAACGCTGACGAATCGGTACAAACGTTTGCCGACTGGGTAGAAATTTCAGCTGTTGACGGAAATAATAATCCCATTGCAGTAGCAAGTATCACTGCAACAGGCGGTACGAATAAAGTGGTCACAACTTCCGGAAACACGCGGATTATCAAAGGTTATAACAGCAGTAGTTATGCTTCAAGAGGCACTACTGCCTGTGATAATGTGAATATCAGTGTTACACCACCGGCCGGAGTTACATTAAAACGTATTGTCATCAAATATCACCCGGATTATAGTGCTTCGCCACAATGGTATTGGAATTTTTCAGGACCAACGCGCCCGGCCTATCAGTACATTTCTATCGGTTCTATTACTGCAACTGCTACAGGTGGTGGCTGCCTTGTGTTACCGGTAGACTTGGTTTCGTTTACTGCACAACGTGAAGATCGGTCGGCCAAACTCACTTGGGTAACAGCTTCTGAAGAAAACAACGGACAATTTGTTGTAGAACGCACTACTGATGGCGATCATTATGAAACGGTAGCTGTTGTTGAAGGCAAAGGCACCACGCAATCTACTTCTGTTTATACAATCACAGACGAATATACGCCTGATTTGTTAACGTATTACCGATTGAAACAAATCGACATGGATGGTAATCCTACTTATTATGATTTGATTTCATTAGAAGAATTGGAAGGTGATGAGTTGATTCAACGTGTTTATCCGAACCCGACGAATGAAGTGTTGGTCTATTCTCTAAACTCACTCGGTAATCAATCGTATGCAATTCAAGTGACCGATCATTTGGGGCGTACCGTTTACAATGAAACAAGTATGACCGAAAACGGACTCTCTGAACACACACTAGATGTAGATGCTTTCAAAAACGGTAGTTATTTAATGTCCATCCGATTAGAAAACGGAAAAACCCAATGCACGCGCTTTGTAAAGTGCGATTAAGCTTACAACTTGTTCCGCACCAAATTTTTGTCAAGGATACGTTTAAGCGCTGTCATTTGTTCGGCTGAAACAGCTCGTCTCGGAATGAAATTGGCTACCTGTGGCGTTTGCCAAATACAGATGAAGGAAGCATTCGCGGTGACGTTATACAATTGAATCCATTTGTAATCAGTGGTGAATGATTCTCCTTGCAGGGTAATTCCGTCTTTTTTCACATGGTATTCAATGGTTTCACCGATTCTGGAAACGGCTTTAAAATTGCGTTTCGCACTCAAATACGTCATCAACGGAATGACCGATAACCCAATCGAAATTGGAATGAGGTTGAAGAGTTTTCCGTCTGCCGATTGCAGGTTCAAGACCAAATACACCACCAACCATATCACAATGGCACACATCACAAACAACACGGTTAATTTTCGAAATTGCAGAAAAAAGCTGATGCGGATATAGTCTTGTTGGGTGAGCTTCGTTGAGATAATCATGTACTTTATTTAATAGGTGCTGTTCCAGTAATTCCGGAACACAATGAACCTCTAAAATTAGCACTATTTCAACGGGAACCTTTTCAAAAACCGAAATCACTCCTGACTGACTTTACAACAAATCTCAAATGTTAGACTGTTAAGCTTGTATGAACAGATCGTTTTCAGGTAACTAAATCGTTATATTAGCGCGATTAAACTGCACTTTATGAAACATCTGCTCTCGACTTTACTGTGCTTGCTATTGGCAAGTAGTTATGCTCAGAATCTACAAAAACCTTCTACCGTTGAAATTCAATCCTTGCCGCTTTGGGCGAAAAAAATGTATGGTGACAACCCCAATGTTTTTGAGATAGACGCACTTTACAAAGCCTATTATCAGCAACAAACGTTTGTAAAAAACTACCATACGCAGTACTATAAACGCTGGAAACGATCCATTGTAAACAGGGTTGATGCCAACGGATTCATAATGACACTTGGTTCAGCTGAATTACAAGCAATCCAACAAGAATATTTGGCCAAACAATCCCTAGAGAAAACATCAAATTGGTCGGTTGTAGGACCGATAACCAATTACCAGGAAGGTGGAACGGAAGGATCCGGACAAACCAATGTCTATTCATTTGATCAATGTTTGGGAACCCCGGCAACCATGTATTGTGGTACAGAGCCCGGCGAAGTATATAAAACTTCCGACAACGGTGTCAACTGGACGTGTGTTTCCACCACGCTCGATTTCGGGAGTGGTGTTACATCCGTTGAGGTACATTTTTCCAATCCGAATATTGTTTTTGCGGGTGGAAATAACGGTGTTTTTCGCTCAACAGATGGTGGAAACAACTGGACCAACGTGCTTCCTGAATCAAACTTTGGTGTGAATGAAATTCTGATCAATCCGGTAAACGATCAACTTGTGATTGCTGCTACCGATAAAGGTTTGTATCGTTCAACAGACGGCGGAACCAACTGGACACAATTGGTGAATGTTGCCTGCTACGATGTAAAAGCAAATGTCACAAATGCTGCAACACTTTATTTGGTGCGCGATAATCCGAATGAAGATCTGTGTGAGTTTTACCGTTCTATCGATTCGGGCGCTACCTGGACCATCCAAACAACGGGTTGGCACTACTCCACAGATCCTGGAAGAAATGACGGTGGTGCACGATTAGCAGTAACTCCGGACGATCCCAACCGTGTTTATGCTTACCTCATCGGTGAATCAAAAACCGGTGATACGGGATATATCGGTGTTTACCGCAGTGATGACGGAGGAACTTCATGGACTTTACCCAACGGACCTGCCGGCGGACCGTACGATGCCAATCACATGAACCTGGCAATTGGTAGCCCCGACTGGCAATACCACCAAGGATTTTACAATTGTGCCTTAATGGCTTCTGCAACCGATGCCAATGAAATTTTGGTCGGTGGGTTGAATGTGTACCGATCAACCGACGGCGGAGCAACTTTTACGAGTGTTTCCGGTTACGTTCCCGGCCCGATTAACATGCACGTAGACAACCAGGATTTCCGCATGTTAGGAACTGAAGCCTGGATCACAACCGATGGTGGAATCTACCGTTCGGCCGATTTTTTCAATACACAACCCACCTTTACCATGAGCGGCGTTCACGGATCCGATTATTGGGGATTTGGCAGTGGCTGGAATGAAGATGTACTCGTTGGAGGGTTGTACCACAACGGAAATCTGGCTTACTACGAAGACTACGGTGACGGAAACTTCCTGGAGCTTGGTGGCGGTGAAGCTTCTACCGGTTATGTAAACCCCGGAAACAACCGCAAAACTTATTTCTCGGATATCAGCGGTCAAATTATTCCTGTTAACCTCAACGATCCAATCGGAAGCGCACCTTTCGGTATGTCGCCAAACGAAAGCTATTGGGCGGCCGAATCCAGTGAAATGGAGTTTCACCCGAACTGCTATAGCATTGCTTATATTGGAAACGAGAATTCTATTTGGAAAACAACAGATGCTGGCGGATCATTTAACTTATTGCATGCATTCGGGGCTGACGCAAACGCTAAAATCACTTACATTGAGGTTTCTTCGAGCAACCCGGATGTGATTTACCTGCACCAACAACCGACCTCGGGTTCTACAGGAACACTCTGGAAAACAACCGATGCCGGACAAACATGGAACAGCATCACCATTCCTGCCGGAAACAGTTCACGCATGTTATTGGCCATCAACCCCGCAGATGAAAACAACTTATGGATGGCTTATCCAAGCGGATCGAACGGAAACAAGGTGTATAAAACGGTCAATGGCGGAACTTCCTGGACCAACATTACCTCAGCAACACTCAACAACGAAAGCATCCAAAGTTTGTCGCATGTAGCAGGAACCGACGGCGGTCTTTATGCAGCAACAAATCGTGCGGTTTACTACCGAAACAACGCCAATACCTGGCAAATTGACAACACAGGATTGCCTACTTACACTTCCGCGAATATCCTTCGTCCGTTTTACCGCGATGGCAAAATGCGAATGGCTACTTACGGAAAAGGTATTTGGGAAAGTGCTTTGAACGAAGCTCCGACTGCTGTTATTGCGCGCATCACCGTTGATAAATTGCAACAAACCGCGGTTTGCAGTGTCGATTCTTTTTATTTCGATGACTATTCGTTTATGAATCACACCAACGCTTCGTGGCAATGGACGTTCCCAACCGGAAGCCCGGCAAGTTCTACAGATCGCAATCCTGCCGTATTGTTTACTACAGCCGGAACCCACTTAGCCATATTACACATCACCGACGGAAACGGAAACACAGATACCGACAGCATTTATGTTGACCTGAATTATTACACCTTGCCTTTTGCGCCTTTGAGCGAAGATTTTCAGGGAAATTTCTTGCCAAATGGTTGGAGCTTGAACAATGAAGACGACGGTGGTCAATGGTCGCTTTCGGTAGCTGCAGGCGGATTCGGAAATTCCAATCAATCGGCCATTTTCGATAACTACAACATTTACGGCGAAGGTACCACCGATGATATGGTTATTCCATTGAATGCAAGTGGTATAATGAGTGAATTGAAGCTGTTTTTCGATGTTGCTTACGCACGTTGGGGAGCAGCCAATTCAGATTCGCTTTCCGTTTTGGTTTCAACCGACTGTGGAGCAACTTACAACGAATTGTATTACAAAGGTGGCACCGATTTGTCTACTTCACCTGATTTCCAGGATTTGTTTGTTCCAACTGCCGCACAATGGCGCACCGATTCAGTTGATTTATCGGCTTACATTGGCGAAAGTAACCTGCAAATTGTTTTCCGTAATCATGGTTATTACGGCAACGCCATTTACATCGACAACATCAACATCGGAAGCGATCTTTCGGTAGCAACTTCTGAAATCACAGCAATTTCCGTATTTCCGAATCCGGTAAAAGCTGGCGGATTATTAAGTATTCAAACGCCTAAAAATGCAGAAATGCAATTGTATGATGTCAATGGAAAAAGCATTGCCTGCTATACGGGAATCGGCAATTGTCAAATCGCTATTCCGGCAGAAACGCAAGCAGGAATGTATGTCTTACGCATCAAAACCGACACGCAAATTGTGAACAAACGGGTTGAGGTGTTGAAATAGTACCTCGTTCTTTTCGAACTAAATATTATTGAAGTCCTTCTGTTGTTGCAGAGGGACTTTTTATTTTGTTCGATCAATGAACGTTGAAAAGACCTCTCTTACGTTGGATAGTAAATCCTTTTAGCCGAGTTATAAACCCCTGAACGTTTACAATTTATCCGTTTCTTAACCGTTAGAAACTCTTAGACTACCTATTTTAGTGAGCTTGGTGCTTCAACGATCATCATTCGAATTAAAAAGACAGTTTTAACAAATCAACATACATGAACGCATTTCAAAAAGATTGGAACGAAATAAAAACCAACGATAGCTGGGCCATATTCAAAATCATGTCGGAGTTTGTAGAAGGTTACGAACGCATGGCGAAAATAGGACCGTGCGTGTCTATCTTCGGATCGGCCAGAACAAAAGAAGAAAATCCGTATTACGAACAAGCAGTTGAAGTAGGTGAAAAACTGGCTAAAGCCGGATTTGGTGTCATTACCGGCGGAGGCCCTGGAATCATGGAAGCCGGAAACAAAGGTGCCAAGAAAGGTGGTGGTCGTTCTGTTGGACTCAACATCGACCTTCCGTTTGAACAAAACTACAATCCGTACATCGATCCTGAGCACAACCTCGAGTTTAATTATTTCTTTGTGCGGAAGGTAATTTTCGTGAAATACTCACAAGGATTTGTCATCATGCCAGGCGGGTTCGGTACCTTGGATGAGTTATTCGAGGCAATTACGCTGATTCAAACCAAAAAAATCAACAAACGTCCGGTAGTATTGATCAGCCACGATTATTGGGACGGATTGGTTGAATGGGTAAAACGCGCTATGTTGGAAAAAGAAAACAACATTGCTGAAAGCGATTTGAATTACCTCAAAGTGGTCGATACCGCAGATGAAGCGGTGAAATACATTGAAGATTTCTACAAAACACACGACTTGACTCCGAATTTCTAGTCAGTATAACAACCTGAATTCGGTTTAAAACAAGTTAAGAAAACGTTGCTTTCAGTTGTTTACCAAAGAAATGATATGTTGGCTAAAGATGCCCCCGATTTTCACAGATGCTGACTCTACACTAGCGTAGAGTCAGCAATTTCAGAGTAGGATTTCATCTGTGAAAACCTAAAGGAAATCTGTGGCAGATTAATGAAGTATATGTCAACATACTTCCCTATTTTCAGTACACTAGCATTCGATACTTTAACGGCTGAGTTTTGTCCAGAACTTTTGTGAAGTACATGACCAACGTCGATCTCCGAAAATAAAGACGCAGGTTATTACTTTTTCAGACACCTTCGTTTTTAAACCAAATCACCTTTCGTTTGTTTCAAAGAAAAGTCTTCATTTATAGCCGGATAGCTTATATTTGATCAAACATGAAACAAACTGCTCGAATTCTTTCCTTTCGCCATTTTCTCTCGGGACTAGTTGTTTTTGTATGTCTATCTGCAAATGCGCAAGATGCGTTTTTATCGGAGCAAGAAACCCCGATTCGCATGAAAAGACAAGCGCTCTTTGATGAAAGCTTGCAGTATTACCGTCTGGTGAATCAACTAAATGAAAAAGGCGAAATTGTTTCATCGCACTTGTGTTATAAACCGCTACTTGAGCCTATTAACGAGCCCGATTGTATGTGGCTGGTAGTGGTTGATCATAACGGAACGGAAACGTATAACATTCGGAATATTGAGGAAATGGCCGGTTTCTATACCGGAAATTTCCCGATGCCTACACGCGTTCCGGATTCGTTGTTTGGAACTACCGCTTATTACAAATGGCGCGAAACAGACTTCCGGGTACGCTGTATCCTCTCTAAAAACCAGTCAGAAATTCCGGATTATTATTCAAATTATGGCGATAAATACGTTGAGCGATTTAGTCTTGTGATTCGTAATCACCTTTCGCCGGAAGGTCAACAATGGCTCGATGAAACCTTATTATTACTGGAATTAGGAACCGAAGCAACATTACTCAGTGATCCGTTGGTTGAATTATCACCTCAAGAATTACGCCATCGGTTATTTGAACTTCACCCTTTGGTATATGAAACAGCCGGTTTTTTCGACTTGTCGTTGAGGGATCAATTTAATATTGCAATTCGTTTGGATGTCAAAGATTTGATTTCAAAAGAAGGACGCATTCAAGCAAAGGAGTTGGCAAAAAAATTCGTTCAACACAAACTGCCATTCAACAAGCTATTGAGTGCTCATTAATCAACGATGACGGGCTTTCCAAAACGGCGCTTCTTTCCATCGCTGTTCTACGACATATTGTTGTTGCCACATCGGTAAATAATCGGCGAAGGTTTTTTCGGTGAGAAAACGGTACGCATCTATTGCTGCTGCTTCACCAGAAAGACAATCTGCAATGGCTTGACCGGCATAATAACCGCTTCCCAACGCAGATGTCATTCCGTACGACGAAACAGGATCGTAGGCAAATGCTGCATCGCCCACGGCCAACCAATTGTTTCCGCAACAGGTTTCCAAATAACTAGTTCCGGCAGATTGGGTCTGTAAACCGGTGGCAAAATCGGGTTCGTAATTCTCAGGAAACACCTTTTTGATCAAAGAAGTTTGTTGTAATTGTTGCCAATAACCGTGTTGTTCTTGCGTGGATTTCTCCAACATCCGGGCATCTGTCATAAATGCTGTTACCAATTTTCCCGATCCTAGAACGGCCGCATACCACCAACCATTTTCAACCGATTCAACATAAGTATATTGCGCTATCGCAGTCGTTTCCGGAAGCGAAAAATAAGCGATTGTTCCTGTCAAATCATCCAATAGCCTACGTTCAATTCCCAAACAGCGCGCTACTTTACTGCTTCTACCGGTAGCATCAACCACAAAATCAGCCGGAATGATTTGTTCACCTGTCGGAGTCATTAGGGTTATTAACCACGATTCATCGGGTTGT
>JBILJP010000007.1:0-35306 GCA_044377135.1 Fluviicola sp. | reverse complement strand
TTGATGAATGATGTTTGAATGTGATCAATTTGTGTTCCACTACCAACAGAACCAAATGTTAATCCGTTGATTTCTTTGTCGGCTTGAAAGATTTGACCACCAAATTCAATTCGTACATAAGATAAAATACCTGAATCATCATTGTTGTCTGGATTAGCACCACCACCATATTGAGTGTCTGCTGATTGAGCAATACCTTCAATGAAGGCAATACCGCTTGGTTGGTTGTTTGCAGCACGCCCCATAAGGATAATACCTCCCCAATCACCCTTATCGCGTGAACCTGCAGGTTGGTTTGAGGTGAAAACAATTGGTTGACTTGCAGTTCCTTGAGCATTTAATTTAGAACCTTGCGTAATATACAGTCCTGAATATAGAACAGCTTTATCACCCATAATTACAGTTCCGGGTTGAATAGTTAAGGTAGCTCCGTTTTTTACATAGATCGGACCAGATAATAGATAAACATTATTACTTGTCCAAGTAGTATTGTTTGTAATATTCGCTGTAACAGTCACGTTGGAAGTACCGTAGTTCGTGTTTTGCGGATCCCAGTTAACCCATCCATCTGTCCACATTGGGGTAGGTGCAGGCGCAAATGCCCCGCGGTAGTCCGTTTGGACAAAGAATGATTGACCAATAGCGATTGTGCCAAGCATAGCAAACAACGCTGAAGTGTAAAATTTTTTCATTTTTCGAACTTGTTTTTAAGTGACACAAAGGTCAGTTCGTAACCTTGCTTTGAAATTAGATTAAAATTAAAGTTGAAAGAAATCTATATGAATTCTATGTAAAGAAAAACGATTTAGTTTATTATGGGTTAACATTAGTGGTTGCACAGAAGGCTATTTGTTAAATTGCTGTTTTAGAAGAATTATCTAAAACAGCAAAACCATCCCGAAGGATGGTTTTGCTAAAGCTAGTATGATTGCGCTACTAAGCTTATTGGTGTGCGGGCAAAGCTTAAAAGCGGATACTCAATGAAGCTGAAAATGTTCTACCGAAAACGGTTGACCAAACGGCATCATCTTTTGAAACATCTAATCCGGTGCGGTTCTCCTGATCGCCAACAAAAATGCTGTTAAACAATCCGCTTACGCCCTTGCTCTCTTCGTCGATACCGTTGTTTTGGTAAAACACTTGTTTCTGAGCAAGAATATTGGCAACGTTTAATTTGAATTCAGCTCTGTTATCCCAGAATGATTTACTCACTTGAAAATCGAGGAATGTACGACTGTTTTCCCAAAGATCCGGTTCATTCACATTTCCAACAATGGCAATACGTGGTCCTACGCGATTCAAACTCACTGTAGCATTCCAGTTGTATTTAACGTTGTTGTAATAGATTCCGGCATTAAATACATACGGAGACTGACCTTGCAACGGACGTGATTCACTGCCTGCTCCAATTACTTCTGATACATCAACCGAAGATCTGATGATCGACAAATTGGTGTAGACGGTTAATTGTTCGAAGAATGAATTGGTGTCTGCATGGAAAAGAGCTGAAAGCAATGAACGTGCTTCAATTTCTATCCCGTAGTTTTGAGCAACGGGTACATTTTTGTAGGTCACTTCATTGGTTACATCTGCACGTGAGATTTGCTCTATAGGGTTGGTGAAGTGCTTGTAAAAGACTGTTCCGGATAAAATTTGACCGCGACCCGGGAAAAACTCATAACGCAAATCTAAGTTTTGAATACTGGCCCGAAGCAATGAATCGTTTCCGGAGGTGACAAAATTAGTGGTGAAATCGAAGAAAGCAAAGGGTGCTAATTCACGGTATTCCGGTCTGTTTAGTGTTTGCGAGTAGCTGAACCGAACATTTTGTTTCTTGGTAATTGAAAAGATGTAATTCAATGATGGCAAAATATCCAGCTTCGTGGTATTAATTTCTAAGTTGGAATTGTTGTCTTTCAAAGCCGTTAAGATTTGATTGAAATACTCTGCACGAACACCCCAAACAACTCGCATCTCACTTTTCAAACGGTTTTTCAACTGAAAGCGATTGTCTAACATTAAATAGGCAGCCGAAAGAGAAGAACTTGCTTTGTAAGAATCCGTTTTCTTGGTTCCATCCAAGATTTTAAATCCACCAACACCATTTACAGATCCGGATGGTGGTGTGATCAATCCCATGTTTTCCGGTGCAAATATTTGGTCTTCCGGAAGGTATAATAATGATTGGTCAAACGATACATTTCCTCCGGGAATTTCGTACGCTGTATATCCTAACTGACGGGCGTTAAAGTCACGTTTACGAAGTTGTGCCATCAATCCTGTTTTAAATTCTGATTTGATTTTTTTAAACAGCATCATTGGGTAAGTAAGGTCTAAACGTGCACTGCTTGAGTTTTCATTGTTGTCAGAAAAGAACATTCCACCTCCGTAATTAGGACCAACAGAAGAAGTAGCGATGCTTGCAGTATAAACTGTATCCAACGGATTGGGATCGGTCGGGTCATTGATAAACTTGAAACGGGTATAAGCTGATCGTCTCAGATTCGGAATAGTTCGTTTGACATTGCTATATGAAACGATCCAATCAATGCGGAGTTTTGACGTTTTTAATAAATGTTCACCGGATAGTTGTCCCGAATAAATATTATTGGAAGTAAACCAACGGGCGTTTGATCGTATCAACGTAGGATTGGCATCTAAAATATCCCGTTCACCGGTTCTGTTAATCAGACGGTCATCTGAGTTGATGCTGTAGATGTTTTTGAAGCTAAGTCGATTGTTTTCGTTTAAACTATATGTAAGATTGAGCAATGCTCCTGCAAGAACTTGTTCGGAGTTGTTTTTATCCAGGTAATTGCTTTCTACAACAGAAGGTACATCCGGATTTAATGAAGTTGCAAATGCTTTTCGGGTTGTTTCATTATAGTTAAATGTTCTGTTATAAGTAAGGGAAGCAATGATTCCTAAATCACGACCTTTTATTTTAGGGTTAAAACCCATCGCATATTGAAAGCTGTAATTGGGAGAGAATTTTTTATTTACCAAATCCCAATTTGTATTGAATTGTTTTGCCAAAGCAGCCTGGTCATTGATGTTATTCGGGAAGTCAACGATTGAAGGTATTTCAGAAGGCATTTTGCGTGAACCGTCATCTATTCCTAACCAATCGGTTTTACCGCCTGTGTATGTTTGTTGTTCTTTAAAGGTAGTAATGGTATTATAACCACCACCAATCGTAAGCGAATAGAATTTTTTCTCCGGAATGCTTTTGGTATTGATCGAAATGATTCCTCCTGCAAATTCGGCAGGTTGGTCAGGCGTTGCTGTTTTTGAAATCACAATGTTGTCCAGCATGTTGGCAGGAAAGATGTCAAATGAAAACGCTTTTCTATCCGATTCTGAACTTGGTAGCGGACCACCGTTCAGGTAAGCGGCGTTGTAACGATCGTTCAATCCGCGGATGATCGCAAATTTATTATCCTGAATACTCGCTCCGCTAATACGTTTCAATGCGTCTCCGGCAGTTTTATCCGGTGAACGACGAATAACTTCTGCCGGAATTCCGTCAGAAAAGTTTGAAGCTGTTCGTTGTTTGAGGTATAAATCATTTACCGATTCGCGGTTGCGTCGGGCTGTGATCACTACTTCGCCTTCAACTGCAGAGGCAACTGTATCGTTTAACGAAACATCAATGATCGTGACAGTATTATTTACGACTTCGATGTCGGTAATAGTAATACTTGGAAATTCGGAAGTCTCTACTTTGATATTGTATTTCCCTTGTGGGAGTTTTCCGAATTTGTAAACTCCTTCAAGATCTGATTGAGTTTTTGAACCTGTTTGAATGAGTTCTACGGTTGCAAATGGAATAGTTTCTCCCGTTTTTCCATCGGTGACTTTTCCTTGAATGGCACCCGAATTTTTGTCTTGCGCAAAGGCCGAAACGGATAAACTAATAAGGAATAAGGTGATAATTGCCTTCATGTATCAAATTTTGCACAAAGGAACTACTAACAGGTTACTTTATCCTTAGTCTAAAACTAACGGATTGTGAGACTATTATTACGAATAAATAAACAATATGAATATTAGGTGATCCTAATGTTAACGAAGCATTAACTAAATCGATATTTTAGTATTTGATGAAATATCGGTTAATCAATTTTTAACACATCGAACATATTTCCGTTGAGTTTTACTTGCGCCCCCACTTTACTTCCAATCAATTGCTGAGCGAGCGGAGCAGTGGCACCTATACAAAACACCGTTCCTTCTTCGGTTTGTAATGAACCCAAAGGCAAGCCAATAAAGAAGATTCCTTTTCCGGTTTCAACAATAGAACCGTTTTGAATAACTTCAGCTGAGGAAAGTGTTTCCAGGTGCGGGATGAGTGCTAGCTGACGGGATATTTCTTGTAATTGCACATTGATTTTATCCAATTCCTGCTGGCTCATTGCCCGCGAGGTTTCATATTTATCACCAGCCGAACTTTTGGTTTCATTGGCCAATCCTTCTTGCAGATCGGCAACCATTGCTTGAAAATCATGTTGTTTGGCTAGCAAAGAAGTACGTGCCGCCGCAAGAAGTACCTGTTTATTCATGATCTACGAGGTGGCGTTCAAAAATGGCTTTCAACTGCGCAATGACTTTATCTTCGCTGTATTCCAATCCTTTTTCACGTATTACAGAAGTATCGAATTGAACGTTTTTGTTCATCAATTGTTGCAACGCATCGGCTAATGCTTGTGGATTGCCAATCGGGATTTGCAAACCAAGCGACGGATCCAAATCTTTTCCTATTCCCACAGGAGTGGTGATGGTTGGTAAACCGGTGAGCCATGCTTCAGCAAGTACAATGCTAAACGTTTCGTAAGATGAAGTAAGCAAAAAGGCATCGTGCCCGCGCATTTGTTCCGCAATTTCATTCCAGTTCATCGGTCCGACAAAAGTTACGTTGTTTGCTATTCCCAACAACGCTGCCATTTCCTGCCATTTTTCAGAAGGTTGATCCGAAATGACGGTTAATTGCACGTCAGGATTACCTGCTTTTACAGCTAGCGCAAAACCATTGAGTAATGTTTCCGGGTCTTTTACCGATTCGTCTAATGTAGAAACATGGATAAAACGGCGGTAGTTATCTGATTTGAAATCGTTCGAAAAAAACAATTCAGTGTCAACAAAATTGGGAAGTACCGTGCTTTTAGTTGTCGGGAAAATGGCTTTCATGTCTTCCTGCAAAAAGGCAGAACACGCCAATAATTCATTGATGTGGAGACTTGTACGCTTGATAATACTGCGCTGTAAGCGACTGAACTTCTGACTGATTTCTTTGCGGTAATACGAAGCATGTTCCATCACGATCAATGGACAGTGGTAATAACGTTTGGCACGTACAAACTGCAAGCCGCGGTTCAGGATAACGTGGGCAAACAATAAATCCACTTC
Organism: Fluviicola sp.; assembly: GCA_044377135.1. Classification (GTDB taxonomy): domain Bacteria; phylum Bacteroidota; class Bacteroidia; order Flavobacteriales_D; family Crocinitomicaceae; genus Fluviicola. The sequence continues at coordinate 29,900 of JBILJP010000007.1, read as the reverse complement.
TTCTACTTCGTCTAATGCAATACTTAGTGCTTTACGTTGCCAGTACCAATGCATGAACTTGTTTTTGCTGATCGGATGATAAATGCGAACTGTAAACACACCCTCCGATTCATCAATTACTTTTTCAATGCGTGAACAAGCGGCATCGCCCATGGTGTGAATAACAGAAACCTGATATTCTGCTGTAAGAAGCTGCGCAAAACGCTGTACAAAATTCCCTACAAAAGCATCCAGCCGGTTCGGAAACCAGGAACTCATTACTAAGATATGTTTGCGATGTGTTGGAGACATTGGGAGATATTGTTGAGCGAAGTTACATTAATTCACCAGCAAACGAATTGTTTTTTGTTCCCCGAATCTGTTAATAGTTATTAAATAAACACCCGAAGCAAGTTGTGGTAATTGTAATTCCTGATCGTTTAGTATGACCTCCAACAACTTACCGCTGAGTGTTGTGAGCGTAACGCTGTCATCTTGAGCCAGTCCGTCTAATTGAACCATATTACCGGAAACGGGATTGGGAGAAAGACTTATGCGAGAAAGTGACGATTCGGGAACAGAAGAAACACATGATAGGCGGTTGATTCTGGCCCAAATACTGTCGTTGTAGATAACGGGAACAAGTGAAACACCATCTGCTTCACCCATTCGCACAACAACCAATCCTTCCGAAGGTGAAATATTGATTATTTGTCCGTTTTTTCCTAAAGCAGAATACAGATCTGCTGGAGCTTGAGAAAGCGGACTTCCCGGAAATGAAAACTGCGATTGCGGTAGCATAAACGAATTTTGACCGTTGAGCCAGGTCAAATAACCATAAGATGGATTAATGGCTTGTGATGAGGTGGTCATTTGCTGAAAATAAGCCGGATCGTTCAATACCGGATTGCCGTTCCAGATTCCCTGACTTTGCATCAATAATCCGAAACGGGCCATGCTTCTGGCGTTTGAAACAAAGATGTTGTTGTAATCAATTGGGATAAATAAGCCCGTCATTCCGGTTGGTGCTTTGATCTTTTGCGTAACCCATTGATTGAGTGTGAGCCCGGTTGCATTTTCAATGACTCCGTCGAGCAACGTATACGGTCCATTGTGGTAAGCCCAACGCGTTCCCGGATCTGCCATATAATTCAAACAAGCAGGATCGGTGCAGAAAATATCACCGGTGTCTGCCAAGCCGCTCGTCATGGTTAATTGATGCCGGATGGTGATTTTTTCTTCTTGGGTCGGCGTGAGGTTCGTCCAACCAACTCCCAGATAATCGGAGGTTGTATCATTGATGGAAAGATATCCTTCTTCTTGCGCAATGCCTACAGCAAAACCGGTTAGTGTTTTCCCTGCCGAATTCCAGAGCCACAAGCTGTCGACTGTAAATGTACCGAAGTATTTTTCCAATACGATTTTGCCGTTTTTGAGTACGATAAACGCTTTGGAATTGGTTTGTTCAAGAAAATCGTATAATGAATTGATGGAATCCTGACACCAGCCCAATGTAGCCGGATCTGTTGTTTCCCAAGTGGAACCCACTATTGGCGGATAATACAACTGGGCTTTTGCTGTTTGAAAACTACACGCGAAGATTATCAGGAATAACAACTGTTTCATGGACAAGAAGTCTTGTTTTGTCCTTGAAGTTACAACAATTTTGTAAAATCAAAATGAACTGTTGCCTCCCAAAGATGCATTTTCCTTATAAATCAACTACGTAATCTATGCGGTTAAAATGAGAATTGTTTATACGTGTTTGCTAACCACATCCTCCAGAGGCGGACAAGGTAGGACACATAGTAAACAATAGGAAGGCAGTACTATTTTGAGTAAATGGAAACTAGTTGTTCCAAAGCAAAATCAATTTCTTCTTTGGTGGTATAACGCGAAAAAGAGAAACGCGCATTGGGTCTGCTACTATCTGCGCCTATTCCTTCTAAAACATGAGAACCTTTGTTGGAACCGGAAGAACAAGCGCTTCCGCCACTACAGGCAACACCTTTCAAATCGAGGGTAAACAACAGCATTCCTGATTTTTCAGTTGCGGGTAAACACACGTTAAGTACCGTGTACAAACTTTTTGCAGGATCGGTTTCGCCGTGAAAAGTCACTCCCGGAAGACATTCCTGCAATTGAGCAATCATGTACGATTTCAATTCCTGAACGTGATGTTGGTGCTCTTCGATATCGGTATTGGCCAATTCCAACGCTTTGGCTAAACCTACAATTCCGTATAGATTTTCGGTTCCGCCACGCAAGCCGCGTTCCTGAGCGCCACCATGAATAAATGCTTCTGCTTTTACGTTTTTGTTTACGTATAGAAAACCTACACCTTTCGGTCCGTGAAATTTATGCGCAGCACAGGTAATAAAGTCAATATCCAATTCCTGTAAATTGAAGGCATAATGCGCCATGGTTTGTACCGTATCCGAATGAAACCAAGCTCCGTATTGACGACACAATTCACTTACTTTCTTGATTGGTAACAAGGTTCCGATTTCATTATTGGCATGCATCAGCGAAACCATTGTCGGAATAGGTTCTTTGAGGTAGTTTTCTAGTTGTTCTAAACTGATGTTTCCTTTGTTGTCAACATCCAACCAACTAACTTCAACACCATAATCGCGCACCAATGCTTCAATGGTGTGACCAACAGCATGGTGTTCGATGGAACTGGAAATAATGCGTTTTGCTCCAAGCGAAATAATAGCAGATGATAAAGCCATGTTATCGGCTTCGGTACCACCGGAAGTGAAAATAATTTCGGAAGGAGAGCAATGCAACAGTTTAGCAACCGTGCGTCTGGAAGTTTCAATAACACCTTTTGCTTGTCGACCATAAAAGTGAGTAGAAGACGGATTCCCGAATTCATTCATGATATATGGAATCATTGCCTGAGCCACTTCAGGAGCTATTGGAGTTGTTGCTGCATTGTCAAGGTAAACCCGCATTACTTTTTTTTTTGCAAAGTTAGAATTTTGTTTGCTTGTTGTTTCCAAATGTGGAAATCATCTTTGAAAAGCTATGCTATTCTAAATCGACATTATTTGCCCAGTAATTCGCGGAATGATTCTTTTCCTTCGGTAGAGCGGAGTAGGTTGCGCATCAACAATAGCGTGCGTTCCATGCGTTTGTCAGGATTTTTCACGGTGGTCACATAATTCAAAATGTAACGTTGCATACTCGGGGTAAGCAAACTAAATCGTCGAAACGATTCCGGATCCTGAGCCCAATACTCGGCAATTTCTTCTGCTACCTCAACTCCATAAGTTGATTCATCTTTAAAAAACCGGACTTCCACATCGTCGCCGATTGCTTTTTTTAGTTCTTTTAAACGTTTGCTTTGAACTGTCACGCAAGCACTTCCTTCGCCCATAGCCAATAGTCCGCATTGCCATTCAAGGGTGTTATCCAAACGAATAATCAATCGTTGATTGTAGTTTCCTTTTTCAAATTTTCCGGGGAGTTGATCAAGAACAACCGGTGGCACCTCAATTACAACGTAATTAAGGTAATGCAACTTTACAACCGGAGTTGTGTAGGTAACGATGGCTTGTTCCATAGTCAAAACTACAAAAAAGCCCGTTAATCCTTTATAACTTGGACTAACGAGCTCTTCTGAACGGATGTAATATTGTTATTTAGCGAAGGTGTCTAAAAAGTAATAATCTGCTTCGTTATTGTCGGAAATCGCCGTTGGTCATTTACTTAAGTAAACTCCCAACATCTCCTCTTCAACGCCTTGCATCTCATTGCTTTTTAATCCACCTCTATGTTTCATTAAATGATGAGTACTAAATGATGAGTCTATTGACAGCCTGGTTATTTACCGGTTGTGTAGCCTTGTTTTTCGGCAGAAACATTCATTGATTTAATGATCGAAGTACCTAAATCTTCCTGACCGCTTTCCAATGCACGTTTTTCTTTTTCTACCTGGATGAACTCACTGCGTTTTTTTGCCAGTTCATTGATGTTCTCTTGATACTTGGAACGGTTGGCGGCTTTTTCAGCAATGATTTTTTCTTGTTCTTCGCGCGTTTTGCCTTGCAATTCTTTCGGAAGTTCATCTTGTTTCAGATCATCGAGTTTAAAGTCTTTTTGTTTTTGGGCATCAATCAAATCCCAGCCGGAATTGTCGTAATTGGCATTGGATTTTGAAACGGCACGTTCCGATTTGTTGGAGACTCCTTTCGAGCCTGCGTTGTTGTCTTCATTTACCTGCTTTTCCATACGGTATTCACCTGCAGAACCATAGCCCATGTAGGTTGTGTTTAACGAATCGTTGTAGGTATTGATATCTTTATCATACGGAGTTTCAATGCTGAATGCTTCGCGATTGGAATCGATGTTAAAGTAGTTTCCCTGGCTGATCAGCGCTCCGTCATACCAGAATTCACGTACGCCCTGATCGTAAGGTCCGCAGTAAATGGTATTGACAATGATGCCTTTGGTTGCCGCGTTTTTGAGTACAACTTTGTAATCTGCCGGTCCCTGATTAAAAGGCTCGTTTCCGGCAATGTAAATGATTTTTAAATCCTGCGGATCGGTACTCCAGTTCAATTCAGCCATTGCATCTTCAATAACTGCACCGCAATATTCGTCACCTCCATTCGTAAACAACCCAAACAATTTGCCCGAAATAGAATCCAAATCACTGATTAGATCTACATGTTTGCGCACATAACGCTGATTGGCAATGGTAGAATTACCGTAATCGTATAACGCAATTTCAAGTTTTGGTGTGGCACCATCAACACGCAATTGAGATGCAGCATTTACAATTTGCCAAATGGTGGTTTTGGCCTGTTCGATCAAACCGTCCATACTGCCGGAGGTATCAAACAGGATGGCAATCTGTATTTTTTTTGCAGTTGTGGGCGGTGGAGAAGCTACTCCAGGATTAATGACAGCAGGTTGTTGCACTTGTGCATAGCTCAACAGGCCCAGGCAACACGCTAAAAGAGAGATGAATATTTTCATGATAATGGGTTTTGTAAGGTTTACAACTCAGTTTTAAAAAGGTTCAATGCCAACTGGTTGCCTTAAAACAGCTGTGTTTATTTTAACGAAAGGTTGATAAAGGAACTTTTAGTTGAATAATATTCGATGCAATAGGTGTTATATTCAATAGTAATAATTAAACGTTCATTCATTTTTTGCGTTGGCTATTAGGGTGTTATTATTGTTATATTAATTATAAGTCCTCTACTATGGCTAAAATTAGTCTATTATTACTTCTTCTTTTTTGCTCAACCGCAGTGTTAGCACAAGGAAACGAACCCCAGCAAGAAATCGGTTATGTACGAATTCTCTTAAATGATTTAACTACTTGGGAACAAGTCACTACAATAGATGATTTTGTTCGTGCCAAAAATGGTGTCATCATTACACGAACAGACCACTACAGTGATACCTTTTTTGCGCAGTACAACCTCAATTCCGGTGTATCGGAACAAGATTTTGTTTCTTGGATTACTTCACTGGGATTTGATGCAAAATGTGTTGTTTCCGGTATTCGAAACGGTGAACCAATCAAAGAGTTTCCGCGCGAATGTTACGCGGTTAACAAAGAATCAATTGAACAACCATTAAAAAAGTAGCCGTATGAAATTTCAAATCACTTCTTTTTTTCTGAGTTTGTTAACGGTTGCTGTTACGAACATTTCACTGGCTCAATCACCCAATTGTGATGACGTAGCCGGTGCCCAATTGGCGGTTGGTACTGCTTGTACTCCGGTAACATTTAACTCCAACGCAAATTCCGATTATTGGAATAGCGCCGGCACTTGGGGATTTTGTAATGAAACCGATGTGGATGATTACTGGATGTGGTTTGATGCCACTTCAACTTCTACAACGGTCACGTATACTCCTTCAAACGGAGATGCCATTTTGACCATTTTCGATGGCCCGTGTTCGCCAACCATGAGTTCCAATATTGCCTGTTCTGATAATGTTGGTACAGTAGCTGAAACAATTACATTTGCTACGGTTCCCGGCACAAGATACCGTATTCGCATTCAGAATTATTTTAGTAATACCACCATGAACGGTACCATTTGTGCCTATAGTGTCGGTGGAGGAACCACAACAGCTTCCGATTGTTCGGCTGCCGTAAATGTATGTACCAACTTAAGTTTTTCCATCGACCCGAACGGTTTTGGTGCGATCAATGAAATTCCTGTTTCAGGCTCTTTAGGAAATCCAAGTACCAATCCTGCAAGTTTAAACCAGGGTTGCTTGCTTGTGGGTGAATACAACAGTACCTGGATGGTTGTGAATGTTGCGTCATCCGGAAACCTTGAATTTGTTTTCGGTGGTTTGGGAGCGCAAGCAGGTTATTATGACTGGATCATGTATCCGTACAACGGAGCAGCCACTTGTGCGGCTATTCAAGCCAATACATTGACACCGGTTCGTTGCAACTGGAATGCGGTTAACTATGGAGGGACCGGCGTTTCAGATGTGGTTCCGGCTGGAGGTGATCCCGGGAATTATGAACCACCGTTAGCTGTAACTGCAGGGCAACAATATATTATTTGTTTTTCCAATTACAGTAATGCATTGACAACGGTTCCGCTTCAATTTTTGACAGATCCGGGTGATGCTTCGGTTAGCTGTACACCACTTGGTTTTTCTATGGAAGGACTTTCAGTAGATTGTATGGAAGACTCTCGTGTTATCCAATGGTCAGCACCGGTTCAAAATGCAGCAGCTCAGTTTTTTGTGGAGAAAAGTCGCGATAATGTGGAATGGGAAACAGTTGGGGCTACCTACAACGGTGAAGTTTCTGAAGGAAGAATTCACTTTTCAATCGTTGACCCTACTAGTCCGGATGCATTGGAATATTACCGCGTGAAGCAAATTCTAAACGATGGTGAGGTCTTACTTTCAACCACTATCTCAGCGGATTGCGATTACGAGCAAGATTTGTATTCCGTTTATCCGAACCCTACAAACGGTTGGATGAACCTGCAATACAAGAGTGCTTCAGAAGCTGTTTTTCAGATTCATGACGTATTCGGAAAGTTGGTGTATGAACAACCGTTGGAATCTACAGTTAAGATGAAAACAGTGCAAATTAGAGCCGATCATGTGCCCGCCGGAGCTTACAGTTACCGCATTGTGATGGAAAATGAAGTGAAATCAGGAACTGTTGTTATTGTAAAATAACGGATTCTTTTATTCGCCTTTGTTCTGTTCTTCGCGTTCGAACACTTTCCGTTTTTCGCGAATAAGCGTTAGGATGTTTTCCAAACCTTCTGGTGTGGAATGCGCATCGTAGAGTACTTTTTTTGTTCCGGAAGTGGTACTGATGATGAGGTATTCAGCTCCGCGGTCAGCACAATCAGGGCATCCGATAATGCTGTCTAATGCTTCCCATTTTTTCCAATCCATCTTTGCTGTTAATTCATCCAATTGCGCTTGGCTAAAATCTCCGGAATGCTCTTTCATAGGGAAATTAAGCGAATCGCGGCTCAACTCGTTGTAAACAACCAACGAAGGTGTAAAACGAATTTCTTTCATGCAGTAACCCCGGCAATGTCCGAAACTGGTGCCATGTTTGATTGAAAGAACCGATTTGCCCGAAGCTGCTTTTTGGGAAGTATGACAGCCAGCTAAGATGGAAACGACAGTAAGAAAAAGGAAAAGAGTTCGCATGGTGTGTTTTAATTATTGGAATGAATTGCATTCAAGGTCGAAAGTACAATTATTCTGCCATTTTTTTAAGTTGCTAAGTTTCGTTAGTTTATCAGTTTGGTAAGTTTTATCAGTTGGTAAGTTTTTCGGTTGATGGGATGATTTCTAAACTTAGAAACAGAGAACTTAGGAACTCATTCGCTACCTTTGCGTTATGTACATCCAGTCCCTGTCATTGATCAATTTCAAGAATCACGAAGAAGCCGAATTTCAGTTGGTTGACGGCGTGAATTGCATTGTTGGCAGAAATGGAGCAGGTAAAACCAACGTCTTGGACGCGGTGCATTACCTGAGCATGTGTCGCTCGTACCTCAATCCGATTGATCGCCAAAACATTCGCTTCGAGCAACAGTTTTTTGTGATACAAGGCGATTGGGTGAAGCAGGATGCTACGCATTCGCTGTATTGCGGAGTAAAAGCTGGTGTCAAAAAAGTGTTCAAAAAGAACAAAAAAGAATACGATAAACTTGCTGATCACATCGGGCAATTTCCGGTAGTGATGATTTCTCCTTACGATGCCGATTTGATTTCGGAAGGAAGTGAGGTACGTCGCAAGTGGATCGATGGCATTATCAGTCAGTTTGATCGCGCTTATTTGGACGATCTGCAGAAATACAACAAGGTCTTAGAGCAACGCAATGCGCTGTTGAAACAACAATACGAAAACGGATTTTTTGACCGTGAATCGATGGAAATCTGGGACATACAACTGGTGCGTTACGGAAATGCGATTTACGCCAAACGTGTCAATTTCATCGAAGCGTTTATTCCGTTGTTTCAGCGTTATTATCAGTGGATTTCGGGTGGAGAAGAAGCTGTTTCCATGGAATACCAATCTGCCCTTCATTCCGGTTCGTTTGATGCCTTATTGCAACAAGCACAACCCAAAGACAGTCGGGTACAATACACCACTGTGGGTGTGCACAAAGACGATGTGCTGTTTAAAATAGAACAACACCCAATCAAGCGTTTTGGCTCACAGGGACAACAGAAAAGTTACCTGATTGCTATGCGATTGGCACAATTCGAGTGGCTGAAAGAACGTTTGGATCTTGTTCCGGTGTTGTTGCTCGATGATATTTTCGATAAACTAGACAATCACCGTGTGGCACAATTGATGTCATTGGTTTCGCAGCATATTTTTGGTCAGGTATTGGTCACAGATACCGATGAAATTCGCGTTTCGGGCATTTTTCAAGCAATAGGAGTGACGCCTAATATGGTCATTTTCGGAGAGGAGGAACTGGTATGAAAGAATGGAATGAAAACAAGCGTTCGGGCGAGTTTCAGCCGATGAAAGAGGTGGTGGATAAACTCCTGCGGGCTTACCAGTTAAAAGGCAAAATGGCCGAATTGGAAGTGCTGGATCAATGGGAAGAAATGATGGGCAAGGCCGTGGCTTTTCGTACCACCAAATTGACGATTAAAAACAAGGTGTTGCACATCGAATTCAATTCTTCCGTGATGCGCGATGAGTTATTGCACGGAAAACAAATCATCATTGAACGCGTGAATCAACAAGCGGGTTTTCGGATTATTGAGGATGTTTGGTTTGGGTGAAACGAACTGAGGTTGTTAATAATTTGATTTCAATCAATCTTACTTTTTGCCAAGGCTGAAAAAGTAAGCAAAACATCCTTTTTCGCCATTCTAAGCCGCTCGTAAAAAATGGCTCTTTCTGTGTTTTTAGGTCAAAAGTGGCAGATCGGGGATCTGAAACGCAAGCGCTTTTGACAAAACACAACGAAACAGCCATTTTTCTTACTTCGCTTCCAAGAATTGGCGCTCTCCGCAACCGACACTTTAGGTAATGATGAGGTTGCTTGAAACGAATCTTTAAAAGTATAAAGGTAAGTTAGTTATATTTGATTTAGAAAAATCAATGTCTTATTTTGCTTTATATTCAACTAGATTTACATATTCAAATAAATCCCAAATCTCATCTTTATGTTTAGGAAGTAATTTCTCTTCTTCCAAAATATTGATTAGATCATTGAATGTTTCAATAACAGGGAAATTGTCATTGTATGATTCAGTATTGAAATTTTCATCAATAAACTCTTCAATAGATAGATTATCAGTTATTTGATAATTTTTAGCCCATCTAAAACCTGAAACGATAACTCGAGGAAGAGAATAAAAAGATGTGAAATCAACAATAACGATACTTTTTTTGGTATAAGTTTTATAGTTGTTTTGCTCAATTGTTCTTTCTTCAAAATGAAGTTTTTCGAGAAAAATTTCTCCCCATTTTTGATTTGTAGAGTGTTTTCTTGAGTTTAGAATTAACTTTTTTAGATTATCCTCAAATACTTCGAGTTTCTTTTTTCTCTTTGATAATTCAATAGTGATCGTATTTGTAGTAGTATCTTTTTCCTTTATGATTTTTGCGAAGTACTGTTCTGGTTTTTTTTAGTCAACTGTTTCTCCGTTCGCATCTGGGTAGAGATAAAGTACATATTCATTTTGTCTGTAGTTCATAATTTTTATTATTTCTAATAAAGATAAACTATTAATGTGTTTCCAAGGTGAATATTTAAGCTAAACGTTGATAACTCGATCTTTTGTTGGGGAATTAAGATTCCTCTGCAAAAAACGCTTCATCGTCTTCGATAACCGCTGTTTTTCGTGATCGAAGGGAAAGCGACAATACACTATATCCCAACAACGCCGAAGCTGCCGAAGCCAATAGAATAGCCATTTTTGAGCTGTTAATGACCTGCTGATCTTCAAAGGCCAACAAGGAAATAAAGATAGACATCGTAAAACCAATGCCGGCCAGCATTCCAATTCCTACAAAGCTGATGAATCTGTTTCCGTGAGGGAGTTTACAAATACCCAGGACACTTCCGAGTAGCGAAAAGCCTACAATTCCGATTGGTTTCCCAATGATTAACCCAAATGCAATGCCCATGCTGTTGACAGATCCCAGTTGAAGCATCCAGTCGTTTTCGATCACTATTCCGGTATTGGCCAGTGCAAACAATGGTAAAATCAGAAACGAAACGGGCAGTTGCAGCCATTGCATCAATTTCACCGACGGACTTTGTTCTCCGCCACCCACAAACGGAATGGTAAACGCCAGTAAAACTCCCGAAATGGTAGCGTGTATGCCCGATTGCAATAGGAAAAACCACATAAATCCGCCCAAAACCAAGTAGGGGAAGAGCATTTTGACTTTCAGGTTATTCAATAACAATAAGATCAGGAAAATGCCGATTGCGACTAAAAACGGCACCACAAAAAAGCCTTTGGAATAGAAGATTGCGATAACTACAATAGCTCCCAAATCATCAATGATGGCTAAAGCCGTAAGGAATATTTTGAGTGAAACGGGAACTTTTTTTCCCAACAAAGACAAAATTCCCAGTGAAAAAGCAATATCGGTTGCCATCGGTATTCCGATTCCGGATTGAGTGGGCGTTCCGTTGTTGAAGAAGAAATGAATTCCTGCCGGAACCAGCATTCCACCAAGAGCAGCAACAACCGGGAGCATTGATTTTTTGATGTCGGATAATTCACCGATGTAGATTTCCTGCTTGATTTCAAGTCCTACCAACAAGAAAAAGATGGTCATCAAACCATCGTTGATCCAAAATTCGACCGGTTTTCCAGCTACGTCATCGTGCCAAAAATGGGTATACGTTTCACCGATTCCAGAATTGGCTAAGTAGAGCGAAACAAGTGTGCAGAGAATGAGTGTGATACCTGCCGATTTCTCATTGCCGATAAAAGCATGGTAGAGTTTTCGTACTGCCGCCGCGCGTTTTTTCATTGGGCAAAGATACGAATAAGCAATTTGTAAGACTTATTCATCCTCAATTGTAACAACCGGTTTTTTGCGTTCGGCTTCTTCCGGTTTGGTAAATTGAATCGGTTCGCCGACCCATTCGGTTGTATTGCCTGAAGCGTCTACTAAAGCAAAGGTTACTTCAAATTTTTTACCGTTTTCTATTTCAAAAGCTCCGGAGCACATACTATGACCGATTGAGACACTTGAATCTCCATGATCGATGTAATAAGTGGAAGAGTTATTTGTGCTTAAATTTTTGACGGTTGCTTTAATTAGGCACTCTGAACTATCAATTACATGACAAGCAAATTGCACCCAAATTTCGGGGCCACAACCGTACATGACATTCGTTTTACCAATTTCATGGGGTAGTAGACTAAAAAATGGTTTTATTGTATCGTTACTCCCAATAACATCAAAAACAATGGCTTCATGCTTTTTAAGTTCTTTATTCCATTCAGTTAGTTCTCCTTCTTCTTCTGGAAGATTTTCGATAACAAACGTATATCGAACTCCTTTTTTTGGTGGACGTTCAGGGATCAAAACTGCTTGTGTAAGTAAATAACCCCCTTTCAAGGTTTCTTTAACGGTTAATCTGATTTTTGTTTTGCCGTTTATTAAGTATACAGGATAAGTTGTACCTAGTTTTTCTATTACACCTTGGCTTTGTGAATATCCTTCAACCATAAAAATAGTGTTTGGTCGAATTGTCTTTCCTGATGGGAAAACTGAAATTCCACTAGAAGTACAAAAACCGCTAACATATTGAATAGTAGATGAAAGAAAAAATAACAATAGTATGGTTCTCATTTAGATGTTGTTTTTCGACGATCTAAAATAAGATAAAATTTAAGGGGAATTGATTTGTTGGCATTTTTTCATGATTCTATGAATGTGAATGAAAACCAATTTGTTTTATCTCCGTAACATAGGAAATTGCTTGGTTCAATACACATTTCGTACCTTCGCAGTCCAAATTTGTACAACATGTCTGTTCACAAAAATGTAAAACGCGTTACAACGCACGTATTGCAGGAGATGAAAAACTCGGGTCAGAAAATTTCGATGCTTACGGGCTACGATTTTTCAATGGCGCGAATCATTGATTCTGCAGGAATAGATGTGATTTTGGTGGGCGATTCGGCCTCGAATGTGATGGCGGGTCATGAAACCACTTTGCCGATTACGCTTGATCAAATGATTTACCACGCTTCATCGGTGGTGCGTGCGGTAGAACGAGCGTTGGTAGTGGTGGATATGCCTTTCGGTTCGTATCAGGGAAATTCCAAGGAAGCCCTGTCGAATGCCATTCGGATTATGAAAGAGTCGGGTGGACATGCTGTGAAACTGGAAGGTGGTATTGAGATCATCGAATCGATCAAACGCATTCTCACTGCCGGAATTCCGGTAATGGGACATCTTGGTTTAACGCCGCAATCCATTTACAAATTCGGAACTTACGTGGTGCGCGCCAAGGAAGAAGACGAAGCGCAACGTTTGATGGAAGATGCCATTGCTTTGCAGGAGGCAGGTTGTTTTGCTATCGTTCTGGAAAAAATCCCGGCTGAATTGGCCCGACAAGTTGCGGCTGCAGTTACCATTCCAATTATTGGAATCGGTGCCGGAAATGGGGTAGACGGACAGGTGTTGGTGGTGCATGATATGCTCGGAATCAACAATGAATTCAGTCCGCGCTTTTTGCGTAAATACGCGAATCTGTACGACCAAATGATGGAAGCGTTTCAGCAGTATATTAAAGATGTGCGTTCGGGCGATTTCCCCAATCAAAGCGAACAATACTAAGTGACAAATTCCAACGATTTAGAAGTTTTATACGAGGATAATCATTTGATTGTCATCAATAAACGCGCATCCGAAATTGTGCAAGGCGATAAAACCGGCGATGAACCGTTGGTGGAAAAAGTGCGTGAGTACATTCGTCATAAATACGAGAAACCGGGCAATGTGTTTTGCGGGTTGGTGCATCGATTAGACAGACCTACTAGCGGTGTGTTGGTATTTGCTAGAACGAGTAAGTCGTTGGAGCGCATGAACAAATTGTTTGCCGAGCAGCATCCGGATAAAACGTATTGGGCAGTAGTGGAGAAAGCGCCAAAACAACCGAATGGTGCGTTGAAACATTACCTTACGCGCAACGAAAAACAAAATAAATCATACGCTTCTGATGTGGCCAAAACAGGCAGTAAAGAAGCACGACTTTCGTATAAACAACTGTTGCAATCAGATCGGTATACCTTGTTGGAAATAGCTTTGGAAACAGGTCGACATCACCAAATCAGAGCACAATTGGCTACGATTGGTTGTGTGATCAAAGGTGATTTAAAGTACGGTGCCAAACGCTCCAATCCGGATGGTTCCATTCACCTGCATGCGCGATCACTGCGTTTCAAACACCCAACACGCGAAGAAGAAATTACAATTGTAGCTCCCGTTCCTTCGGAACCGTTGTGGCAATGGTTTGAGAAACAGCTTTCTTGAGTTTTCTTGAGTTCTTGAGTTTTTAAGTTATTAAGTTGAGTAAACTCACAAACTCACAAACTCACAAACTATTTAACTCATTCAACATCAATAAAAAAGCGCAGCAAATTTCTTCGCCACGCTTTTCATTATCAATTTGAAGTGTTATTCAGCATTCATATTTTTCCAATACGAAGGATTGAGTAACAACGCCGACGACATACCAATCGTGTTGTTTGACGAAGGGTTGTAAGTCGTTTGCGGTACGTTTTGGGATTGGGATGAAGCATCGGATGAAGAATATCCTGCTTCAATTGCTTTTCCGACACCAAATTTTACTCCTGCTGAAATTGCACTTGTGAGCGTTGGTAAACTGAATTTTTTGAAGATAAAACTCTGTACCGTTGTTGAAGGAATACGACTCAGGAAAGACGGAAGTGGGACCACCGCCATCGATTTGAATGAGTTGTAAGCTTCAACAATTTGGGTTGCTCGTGAAGCATTGTTGGTGGCATTTTGGTACCAACCCGATGCTCCGGTGAGTTGCTGGAATCGAGCAGCTTGTTGCACGGCGATAGCTCCGCCTGCTCCAGCCACACCTCCGGCAAGTGCACCACCGATAGCACCCGTAATGGATCCTTTCAGTAATGAGTTTTGCCAGCTTCCGGCATTTGCCACACCAAAGGCATCGTTTACAAAATGCTGACTCACACCTTGTGCGGCGCCAACACCAGCTCCGACAACTGCGCCAACTGCCGCACCTGCCGCTACTCCGGCTGCAATTCCACCTGCTGTGGTGGTTGCACCCGCTGCTGCGGCCGTACCTGCCGCAAAAGCTCCAACGCCACCTGCTGCAGACAATGCGCCGGCAACTGCTCCAATTCCTGCTCCGGCAAAGATGTATCCTGCCAAACTTCCTCCTCGAAGACCAGCTTGGTAGCCTGTGTAAGCTGCAACTCCGCCTCCTACTGCTGCACCAATGGCCGCTCCGATAAGCAAAATGACCAAGAAACTCAATCCGAAATCTTCTCCGTTGGCATCCGTTAAGTTGAGTGGATTGTTGGCACAATACACAAACGGACTTCCGTATTGGAATTTAGGGTCAATGGAGTAGAAACGGCCCAATTCTGCATCGTAGAAACGAGCACGGTAGTTGTACAATCCGGTTTCGTTGTCGAGTTCCTGACCGGTAAATTTATAATCGATGAAGGCTGCGTTGCCAACTCCGTTTGGAATCAACTGCCCAAATGGCATATAATCCATCATGGCTTCAACAGCTCCGTCATCACCAACCACAGCTCTGGTTGATCCTTGCTGATCTTTCAAGACAAAGTAGATCTTACCGTCTTTCACCATGGCCAGCAATCCGCCGATTCCGTAAATGTATTGAACAGTTTTATCCGCAATTTCGAGCAACGGATATTCATTCAACCCATGAACGTAGACTTTCGAACCGGCATTCGTTTGTTTTACCGCACGCTGATTTTGCGCATTGTAACTGAAATCGATGGTATTGTCTGATAGTTCTACTTTGGTAGAAAGATTGTTCAGCGCACTGTAAGTAATGCGATTGATGCCCCGGAAGCTAGAAGAATCAATGTTTCCACCGGCATCGTAACCATAGAGCTGAGCTGCCGCATCACTCACCGAAACGGTAGTAACCTTGTTGGTGTTTTGCTCATAATCATAGGTTTTCACCGCCGCACCTTGTGCCATAGTGGTGATATTACCATTCGGATCGAATGCCGTGGGAGCAGCGATTCCTAAACTGTATTGATTGTCTAGGCTGTGCTGCGCAACTACCAACTGACCGCGTTGATCGTACTTGTATTTGTAATCGTACGATTTACCCGGATCAATGCCGTTTTCGGTAGAAATGCGCGCAATATTTCCATTGAAATAACCGGCACCTTCGTATCCGTTGGCCGTATAATCAAACACTTGACGAAGAATCGATTCACGGTTGGCAAATTCGTTGTGAATAGAAGCTACCCATCCCGGCGAATTGTAAGTCATGGCACGGGTTAGTGCTCTCTCTCCCGACTGATTGATCTGCTCATTGGCGATGCTTCCGTTCGCATTATACGTGTAAGCAGCATATTTTGTCGGATTTTCAGGCGTTCCAACAGCTGAATTCTGACCGAGAACATTGAATGTATAACGCACTTTTGAAACGCTTCCGGTGTTCGGATAAGTAATTTCAGTGACATTGCCCAAGTTGTCATACGCATAGAGCGTTTCCTGAACCGGCTCATTCGGAAGGGTTAACGTACACTTTTCTGTATTTCCATACGCATCGTAAGCATAGGTGTTTTCAATGATTCCAGCTGCAGCGTTGAATTTTTTCGCTGTATGTAAACGACCAAGTAAGGTAATCTGATTTCCATCACCGTCGTAGGTGTTTTGTACATCCCATTGCACGTCTTGCGGATATGACGGGTCGTTATCTGCTTTAGCTTGTAAGGCTTTTCCATCGCCCAATTCGCCTGCAAAAAGACCTTCTTCGGTAATTCTTCCCAGTACGTCATACTTTTTGTACAGGATGGTTCCGCTTTGTCTGCTCAACTCATTCTCACAAAAACGAATGCGTCCTGCAAGATCGTAGATGAACTTCATCTCACCTGAATCTGTGGTGAGTTGCGAACTCATTTCGTGCAAGAAATTGTAGTTTTGCTTGGTCACGAAAGCCGGATTTGTACCCGTTAAACCAAAATAGTTCGGCGTGCGAATTTCAGTGACATTGCCTGCATAATCGTAGACTTGCTGCGCAGCTTGTAAGACCTTGTTGGAACCATCATTTGCGTTGGTTTGTTTGCCCAAGGCATTTCCGGCGCGATCATAGATGCTGTAAACACTGCATCCGTTGGCATCGGTGGTTCCCAATACGATAAATGATCCTTTGACAAACGGAATGCCTGCCACTGTGGCTTGCGTTTCAACACCATATTGCTGTTTGGTAACGTGAGTGTTGGTATCCGTAATGGCGAAGTCTTTGCCCGGAAGTCCTTTTTTGGTCATTCTGCTCAATGGCGATTGATCATAAACGGTTCCTGAATACGGATATCCTTGATCTTCCGGGTAATAATCACTGACATATCCGCTCAAGACACCCGTTTGTGTGTTGAAGCCTGAGATGAAACCTGGTCTGTAGAAGAATAACTCACCGTCGTAGGCTGCAATTTTGGTGTCAACGATGGTGTGTCCGAGTGGATTGTACATCATTTCTTTCACCAAGCAACGCGTTTCATCCAGCACTTGCGATTGCATGGTTGCTCCAACACCATTGGTAAATTGCATGGAAACCTGTGGCGAATTGTAGGTCGCAACATTGGTAAAAGCAAGGGTTCCGTTAGCGGTTAATGACAGTTTACCTGATATGGAAACGTCGGTTTTTTGCGAAAAGACTTGTCTTCCGTCGGCATACAAAAGCACTGCACCCGAGATTGGAACAAGTACAATGTTCACCGGCACTTTATTATTAACAGCAGTATTTCTGTAGGTTTCACCGTCCAACAACATGGTCCAACCGTTTTGTGGGTGCCAACTTACGGTGAGATCGTTTCCGATTTTGAAGCCGAATTCGATACCGGTAAGCACTGGTGAAGTCACCGAAAAACTACATCCGTAATTAACGGCATTTGCAGTGTCGAGCCAGTCGATTTGATCATTGACGCTTCCCGTATGGTGCAATGAACCGTTAGCGGTATTCCAATTGGCTTGGGCACTTGTTTGCCACGATTTCCAGATCTGAGCTCCTTTCGTAAAGGTTTCAAATAAACCGCCTTTTGCGGCCAATATTTCCGTTGAATTGTTCGGATTGTCTTGCGGGAAGGCATAATTGACAATCGGTTGCCAGGAACGTGTAGCAAACGAAAATGCTCCTTTCTTGGTGTTTTCCTGCGGCCCTGCTTCAACGCTTTTTTGTCGGAACGGATCGTAGGCATAGCGCAATGTATCGCCGTTTTTACCCAATTGAACGATTTCATCTTTGTAGATTGTATCGTAGAATTTAGCCGTCAATTCTCCTACAAGTGGTGAAAAACAGATGTCGTTGATTAGTAGATATTTACTTGACTTATCACTGTTGACAGAAAGTGCAATACTGCGTGCATCGGTTCCTGAAATTTCAACCACACCTTGCCAGTATTCCCATGCTTCTTCTGCTTTCGGCAAGATGTTTAAGGTAGCAACGGCTGTGTTGTTTGATTTTACAATCATAGACGCAATTCCGGCATCGGCCAGGAAGCCTTTTTCTGCTTTGATCCAAGCTGAAGCGATTGCTTTTTGCGATTGTTGCAAAGGAGTTCGCTTAGCAAGCACCGTTCCCGGACTCAATTTGAAACTGCTGTTTCCGGCGTGTGCGTCGTTACTTACAATATAACTTTCAATCGGATTCGGTGTTTCCCATTCCGCAGCGTATTTTTCATAAGGTTCAAAACCAACGAAGTACGACTCATTCAAGCCTTTATTGCTGAAGTAAGCAACCGGTAAGCTATCGCTTTTGTCCCAGATCACGGTTTCTACTTTTCCGGTATTATCGAATTGCTGATCAATGGCACCTTTATCGGTTCGTTTTTCAACGGTATTGATCAATCGCCATTCCGGTCCGGGAGTGCTTTCCGTTAGTTTTTTGATATCCAAACCAGCCACCGGAATTTCCTGTTGCAGCATATACGATTTACTGGTACACCAAACGGATAATCCTGTTGGTGAAATCCATTCGGTATAGGCCTGGAAATTGGCGCCGGTGCAGAGTTGTTTGTTATTTTGTGCCTGAATAGTGGTGTAATTCATGTCGGTCAACGGCACATCAATCACATTGTTGGCAAGAAACCACGGATAGGCCTCGAACGCATACGTGTAAGCTTTGTGAATGGATTCCGTATCTCCGGAAGCCGTTACGTTGTCAAACGATTCCAATTGCAATTTACCGAAAGCAGGTTCATAAACATACGCTGTTGCTTTTTGCAAGCCGTCTTCTAGTTTGCTGTTTTTCATGCAACGCGTGTATCCGCCGAATAACTTGTACGTGGCTCCGTTAACGGTAATGGATGTGAAACTTTTCATATCCATGGTTTCGCTTAGCAAAAGTGTTCCGGCGCTGTTGTAGGTTCTGCGTTCAATCAACTGACCGTCTAGCAACGCACTGGCTTCTTTGTTTTGCTGTCCTTTTGCGCTTGTGAGTCCGTTGAAGTACGTGTTTTCAATGTAGCCGTATGGTTTGAGGTTAGCATTGTCTGTTCCCGGATAATAACGGCTTTTGTAGTACTTGAACACCGATCCGCTTGGGTCGCAGGTGGCTGAGTTGATATCGAATTCGTAAGTGGTTGTGTTGAGGTTGTAACCGTTGTTAACCACCATCGATTCAACACAATAATCTGCCAATTTGCCATCGATTGCCAAATCCAGGTAACGGTGAAGTGTAATGGAGGTAGCCTGATCAAAATCTTCGTTCAACGGCAGTGACGTAACCAAAGAAGAAGGTCCTGCTGCCGATTGACCGTTGGTGAATTGTTTCGGCACACCATTTTTATCGATTTGCGTAAAGTAGCGTTGCGGAATGTATTCTTCGGCTGTCAATTGTTGATTGAGTAACGGCAACACAGTACAACTGGTAGGAACATCGTTTTTCAGATTGAGGAACGATAAGAAACGCGGACCTTGATTGATCACCGTTGTACTATTGATATCGGCCGATAAGGATTGGTGCGTACCAACCGCATTTGCCCAGTTAGTTTGCGATTTACGGCTGTAAACACGATTGTCCATTGTTGCAATGTCAGCGCCCGCAGTAGGGAAGAAATGAATCTTCCGATTCGGAACCTGGTTGCTAATGCTTAACAACGATACCGGTTGGTTGTTCCAGGTGCTGCTGTTGATACTGGCATCAAAGCTCAGAAGTTTCGAATCGCAGGCATTCTCTCGGTTACTGGTAAAGATGGCATAGTTGGCACCATAAGCAAACCAGCTAATATCTTGGTCTGTAAGGGCACTTCTGAACCACAGGTTTTTGTTTTCCATCCAGCGTTCACCATTATAACGCATTAAAAAAGGTCCGGAAGCAATCATACTGTTACTCACAAAACCGGCAATAAATGGAATGGTGATGGCTTTTGACGGATTGCTTTTGGGAAGTTGGTACCCGAAATCGGTGAATTGAATGTTCTCGTACAATTCATTCCAGCTCACCACTTTTACAGTGTATTTAAAGCTCAATGAAACTTCTTCCGTGATGTAGGTGAGAGCAATGAAGGAAGAACTTGACGTTATACCGAACGAACGTGCCGGAATGGCACCACTAATGGTAAACGGCAAAATTTTATCACCGCCTTTATGCCAGATATAATCGCCGTCTTGATAATATAATGTGAGGATATTGTTGTGTTGACCACTCACCTGAGGCATGTAATCGAGAATGGCGTAGTGTTTATTGATAGCCGTAATGTACGGTACGGCATTCGTGTTAGCGCTGAGTGCTGAAGATTGATCTGAGAAGATCCATTGTTTACTAAACGCGTTCCAGGTATAGCGAAACAGTTTATGGTTGGTCTGATCGCAGATAAGAAGAAAGTTATCGCCTGCCTGCACGTCTATTTTGGTAGATCCCATGCGGATCGGATCTGTTTCAAGCCATTCGCCGAACACCAGATTGTCTTTGTGGAAGATATACACCACCGATTTTTGGTCCTGAATGTCTTTGAATGAAAACGTAACGAAATCACCTGCGGCAACTGCATTGGCAGTAGAAATATCAAAAGCGGCTCTAATGATTGGCGTTCCGGGCGACCATTCTTGCCAGCGACCAATCCAGGTATAAATACTTACCTTGATTTCACCGGTAGATTCGTTCATCCAGGTGGTGAAAACATAATCGCCACCAAACCACACACGCGGCTTAGCAACGCCCGGCCAAGGATTTTGAATCTGCATCTGGCGATCGCACAACGGAATATCTTGTTGTTTGTAGTTGTAGTCGATTTTTGCTCCTTCGGGAGTGATGGCACTGCTTAAAGCTCCGGCATTTACACTGCCTTTCTGCCAATAAGAAAAGACCAATCCTGGTTGGGTACAATTGTCTTTGAAAACACGTCTGATACCGGTAAGCGTACGTTTTACAGTGTCTCCGTAAAGATTGTCTGTTGTAGCGTATGCCGTAAAATTGGATGTTTTGTCGTAATCGAGTTCTACGTTGTACAGCAACTGATTTTCGTCGTTTTTTACCGTTAAGCTTTTCAAAAATCGTGTTTCATAACGATCCTGATACGCACTCGGGTTGTTGTTGGGTCGTTCGGTATACGGATTGTTCCAGTTGACGGCCATGTATTCGCGCGCGCCTGAAGGTGAGTTCAATACATAGTCTTTTTCGTCGTAGTTGAACGTGATTGTACGCTTAAACATGTCGGTTATTTTCGATAAATAACAGGCTTTGGTAAAGCTCAAACCGTTGTTTCCGACTTGTTGTTCAACCGTATCGTAAGAAAATGAAATGGTATCGTTCCAGATGTTTTTCACGGTAGCAAGATTCCAGGCAATGGGAAAACGCGCTTGTAGGTTATTGCCCGCTGTTCCTTTCACCAAATCGGTTTCTCCGGTCCAGTTTCCCCATCTTACTTTCCATTGAATGGTATTGGCTACTTTTTCTTCGGTTGTCAATCCACCGAAATAGTTGGTGGTTCCGTCGTCTTTGATGAATTCCCAGCGTTCAAATTCGGCGTAGTATCTGATTTGACTGAAATCGTATTGGTAACATTCGTAGCTTTCGCCACCTGCCATTACTGCCAATTCATTACCCTTGTGTTCGATGGTGTAAAGCGTTTGATATGTGCGGTCGATGAGTGACCATTTTTTATGTTGTTCGATAATACCAACTTCGATCTGTGCGCCGAGTTGAATACCGTGTTTTTTTAGTGATTGAATGATCGTCTGATCGATTGTTTTTTTGTTGAGTGCGTCGGATGAGGTTTGCTCCAGTGAGGCACGTTGCCACGAACGATCGTTGCGCACCAATTCATTGGAACTATTGTTGGCGTAGAGGAAATAACGGTTGTCGTTTAACATTCCGCTATCGCGTTGGTCTACCTCAATTCGCTCAAAACCAATGTTCCAGCCCAAGCCCATAATTCCAGTTGGTTTGGAAGCGTTCGATTGATCGATATCGTTTTTAATGTTGCTGTTGTAAGAGGCATTGACCTTGATGTCCAAACCGTTTCGTCCGGTAAGGGAAACAAGATCAAGCGATAGATTGACATCGCCCCTGAATAAGTTGACGCTGTCTTTGAATAAATCCGCCGATCCACCCTCAAACTGGGTTGGACGAATGGCAGGAATTTGCGCATTGGTATTAGTGCTCATGATCCGTTTTCTTTAAAGAGTAAAATAGTGGTGTTTAGATGGCAGTAGGAACAGCTGATTCATTCTGAGGAACCGGTGAACGTGTAAGATATACGTTCAAAAACGAACATTACAGCCAACAAAATGCCGGCTGTAATGATTCTTAAAAAGTGGGTATTATGAATTGCATTCGGCCATCACCAAAACAACACAATCACCATTTGCTGTATGATTGGAATCATCTTCCATGGTGGAAGTTGCTGAGATTCCTACAGTGGAACCACTGATGTTGGTAATGCTGGATGACATGGTCATTCCTTTTACGTGGTGGTCAACCGAAGCTCCGAAAGACACACTGAAACCTTGAAGTGCCGCCGAGGCGTTGATCACAGTTGATCCAAAGTTGATATGGTCGTATTGCTCTGATTTAACCGTTCTGGATTCGAGTTTTGTAATAGACATACTTTTGTGTTTTAATTGTGAATAAAAATGGAATAAAATCCATTCGTTAGCGGTTGATGTAGCGTTTAGTCACAAACAGCTACTACCAATACGTTTACCGTACCGTTGGCTTTGTGACTGGAATTGTCTTCCATGGTGCACGTTGCTCCAACTGTTACTGCACTACCAGTGATACTTGAAATGGAAGTGTTCACTTTAATTGCTTTTACGTGGTGGTCTACGTTTGTCCCGAAAGAAACGCTGTAACCTTGCACCGCAACAGATGCATTAAGAATTGTGGAACCGAAATCAACGGTAGCCGTTTTACCAGAATCAACTGAAGTCACTAAAAATTTGGTAATTGCCATGATGTAAATTATTAATTGTTTATAAAAATGAATAGTGGGCAAAACACTTCGGGTAAGTGTTGTTTAAAGTGAAGTGGAATTGCTTGGTGTCAAAAGTAAGGGGCAATGCTTGGGCTGTGTAGATCATTTATACCTGATTTAGAGAATAGAGTAGAATTACCCAAGTATAATTACCTGTTGTTGTTCAACTGTAATTCGCGCATGCGGGTAAATGAGAAAAACCGTTACTGAAATTCAGTAAAAAGTCCGAAAAAGGCTGGTGTCGGGCATTTGTGAAAGATGTTTAACAGGTTGAAATTAAGACGCAGATACTGTTATCGAATCGGTTGAAAGTAATACCTTCGCAGTATGAGAATTTTTGGACTGTTCCTGTTGTGTATACTTGGCGTTACCCGATTGAACGCTCAAGTGACTCCTTATCACTATACTATTCGAGCCGAGCTTTCTGCTCAGTTAATCTATTGTTTGGCGCAAGACAGCTACGGCAGATTGCTAATCGGTACCGATGAAGGATTGTTTCGTTACAACGGTTTCAAATCAAAACACTTAGTAGCTTCGGGGAATTCATCCAAGGAAATTACGCAATTGCTGGCCTATGAAGATGGCTTTTTAGCTACCAACGGTTCCGGACAGTTGCTGCAACTAAACGAAGACAAGCTGAAAGTGGTGAATCTCTCTGGTTTTCGGGGCGATATCAGACAATTGGCGATTGCCAAAAAACAGTTAATCATAACCGGTTCAAAATACATTACTGTTTTTTCGTTGCCCGACTTTAAATGGGTGAGTCAGGATGTCATTCCTTATACGGAGCCCACTTCTACAGTCGCTAATCATGTATTGCGTTACGGAAAATCGCGTTTGGCGGTGCTCAATTCAGGCGAATTGGTGAACATCGACAAAGGTGAATCGCGCAACATTCCGAATGCTACGGGTAAAATGCTGGTGACTTTCGGAAAACAATTGATCATTGTTCCATCTTTTCTGTCAGAAGATCCGGTGTATACCTATGCAGACGGTTTGTTCCGTAGTTGGGGAACCTTGCTCAATAAAGGAAACCTGCGCGTTAACAATGCAAAAGTAGTCGGTAATCAACTCTTTGTGCTTTCTGAAAACGGTGTTTTTGTCTACAACAATAAGATTTCCAAAAAACCGATGCACTGGTTTCAAGGCATTGCCACAACCGATATTTTCAGAGATAAAAGCGGCAATATGTGGATCGCCACGAAAGGAAAAGGGTTGTTGTTTATTCCTTCCGGTCGACATGAAATTATTTACGAAGGAACTTTATTGAGTATTGTTGCCGGACCAAACGGCTCGTTTTTCGGAGGTACGCTCAACGGTTCTATTGTGCAGTTTGATCGTCGTGGTCGGGAATTGAATACCTATTCCAGTCGCATCAACAACCAGGAAGCGGTGTTTATGGCCTATGATCTGTATTCCAATCAGTTGTTTTCGAATATCGGGTTGTTTGCTGTGGGTAATCCGCAAGCGGTGAACAAGACCAATGAGGCATTGAAAGGTGTAGCACGCTTAGCCGACGGATCGGTTTATTTGGCAAAATCTACCGGAGTGGTTTACATTCCGAAGTCAACAAAGAAAATACCGTTGTTTGGGCTTACCGATTCTACCAAATTGCAATTGTTGCGTTCTGAACCTGCAAAAGGTATTGCGTTAAACGAACGCAGTCAGGAAGTGGCATTTAGCACGGTAAAAGGTGTTTTCAGAAGAGTAGGAGTCGAGCCGTATCAGGAAATTACATTGAATGGAAAGTCGATTGATGCGCAAGCCATTACCTGGTTTAAAAACGATTTGATCATTGCTACCGCTCAGCATGAATTGCTCTTGGTTCACAACGGTCGAGTAATGAAGCGCAAAGATTTGTCGTTGAACTCAGGCGAATTGTTTGTACTGAAAATGATTGCCAGCGACGGATACATTTATTTGCTCACCGAAAAAGGAATGTATCGTTTCAATGATTTGGACAAAAACATTGAAGGTTTAAAAGAACTAACGGGCCTCGACGGTTTGGTGATGCGCGATTTTACCGTGGTAAAAGACCAATTGTTTATTGTGACCCAGCGCGGTGTGTTGTTCCTCACATGGAAACAATCAGAAACCATGAATTATTCGTTGGTATTGAGTGAAATTACCGGACGCAAATACGATCATTACAACTACAAAAACGACCGCATTCAGTTTCCGTTTGATGAAAAGTTGATCGTGATTCCATTTGAATGTGTGGATTTATCCGGAAACCAGCAGTTTATTGTGCGTTACGCCATACACACCAAACGCGAACGCGGTTATTGGAATGCGCTTCCGGCCAGTGCCGAGCAACTCAACTTATCGCACCTGAATCCGGGAAATTATACGGTGGAATTTTACTTGTACGATCCGGTTTCTCAAACCAAAAGCCCTATCCAACGCAAACAATTTTCGGTGTTGTATGAATGGCACAACCGTCCGTTTTTGTGGTGGTTTATCGGTATTTTACTCGCCTTTTTTGTGGGCTTAACCTGGCGTTGGAGTTTGCGCAGAGAGCGGAAAAAGTGTGAGGTGGTGAATGCAAAACAAGATTAATTGATTCCTGGTTAATGGGCGATTACGAAATGGCAACTCGTAAAAGTAAATCCACTTATTACATTGCAATCAGCTTGATGGCTAAGAATTTATAATTTTACTGAAGGTTCTTTTTAAGAAGCTTATTTTTAGGCAACGCGCGATTCTCTATTAATCAATTCATAATCTTTTAAAAAGGATTCTTGGCTAACTTCGAATTTTTGCGCGAATTTTCGAATTAAATCTTTACTAAAACCTCTTCTATAATTCAGAATATCAGAAATAGTTGATTGAGGAATACTGAGTTCTTTCGATAGTTTATAACCGGAATATCCATTTTCAACCATTAACGCTTTTAATAAGTCAACAGGAGTTAATTGATCAAACGGGTTGTTCTGTTTACGTGCATAATCTTCTATGATCAGTTGAAGTACGTAATAATCACTTTCCGAATCATAATTTCCATTACCGGTGCTTAATTGTTTTCCTAACTCCAAATGGAGTTTGCAGTATTCATCGTACTGTTTCTTGCTTGTAATTTCTGAATATTTCATGTTGTTGTTGTTAAATTCAAATAGCGTATTTCTAGTTAAAACTGTTGAACGGTGCACGCATCAACTTTGTCATATTCGGCATGCGTTCCGATAAAAGCTACGTATAAGCAACAATTTTTGTAGAAATTATAATCGCAAATCATTCTATAATTATTCCCTCCTATATCGAATACAATTCTGTTGTTAGCGCAATTCCCAATTATACTCATGCTTGGGAAATCTTTTTTAAGGTCAGTTAAATCATTCCAATCACAGTTTTTAAGTCGCTCTAAAAAGACATTAAAACTTGGCAATGCTCTGGCGTTTTTAGTACAATATTCCCAAATAGAAACTTCTGTTATTACCCTAACTTTCATGCAGTGAATCCATTGTTCATCAAAGTTATAAAATACTTTGCGAATTGCTAAGTGTTTTTTTGATTTTTAACTTTCTACCTTGGTCATTCCCGGTCTTCTAATGAAACGTTTCTTTTCACAAGTCAACGTCAAAATTATTGCTAATTCTCTAATCTTCATTACTTTCGTGCACCATGAAACTGCACACCCTTCAAATACTACTTTATTGTTGCATTTATGCGCTACACGGCTTTTCGCAGGCCGATACCAACGCTGTCAATACGTGGAATCAGGAAGCATTGGATTTAGCTTATTCAGAGCCCAAGCGTGCCATGAAATCTGCCGAAAAAGCGTTGGCCGAATCGAAACGCTTAAAATTTGCCAGAGGTGAGGTAAGAGCACTCATTCGCATGGGAATTATCTACGATGTGCAATCGAAAAATGATCAGGCCATCGACATGTATGAGCAATCGTTGCAATTGGCTAAGAAAACCAAAGATCAAAAAGCCATCGCTTCTAACCTGAATAACCTGGGGTTGATTTACTGGAAAAACAGCGAACTCACCGAAGCATTGACCTATCTCAACCGTGCTTACGCGCTTTTCGGTGTGTTGGAAGATGAATACAATATGGCTTCGGCGGCCAATAACCTGGGGTTGATTTACGAAGAAATGGAATTGCACGACAAAGCACTTTCCTGGAGTAGAAAAGGACTCACGCACGCCAAGCTGGCAAACGATGCCGATTTGCAATATGATATTTACAGCAACATGGGCAATGTATTTCAAAGCATTGATCAGCAAGATTCTTCAGGAATCTATAGCCGGAAAGCCATTGAGGGTTATCGCAAAAACGGCAATAAGTACGGGTTGGGTATGTCGTTGTGTAACCTGGGTATTTCACTCAAAAATAACAGTTCAAGTCCCGAGTCGATACCACTCTTTTTAGAGTCTATGGCATTGGCTAAAGAAATTGGTCACGAATATTCGTATGTAAGCTCGGGTATTAATTTGTCACAAGTTTATTATTCGTTAGACCAATATGAAAAAGAGCGTGAGGTATTATTGAAGATTTATCCTGAAATGTTGCACCTCAAGTCAAATGAACTGAGCTACAAAGTGTGTTATGCATTGGCAAAAAACAGTGCCCGATATGGTGATCATGTAGCAGCAAAGCGGTATTTCGAGCAATTCGAACACTATCAAGATGCTTATTTTAAAGGAATTACCACCAAAAACTTAGCTGAGGCCGAAAAGAAATTTCAGGTACGCGCCGAACGCCAGCAATCGGCATTGAAGCTCAAAGAACAAGAGCAAGCACGTTTTATCGATAACCTGATCTGGATGGCAAGTTTTGTGGTGGTGATTTTTGCCGGTATCTTGATCTTTTTTGTCATCAGAAAACGCAACCTGCAACAAGAACTCATCAACCAACGTTCGGTATTTGATGCCACCATGGAAGAACGCAAACGCATTTCGTATGACTTGCACGATCATGTAGGGTCGCAGTTGAGTTATGTGGTCAACAACCTGGAACTGATTCAGCATTCCGACCAGGCAAACGAGCGGGTGAAACGCACGTTTACAATGAGTCAGGCGGCCATGAACTCGTTGCGCGATACCGTTTGGGCTTTGCATTCGGAAGAATTGACCATGGGCGCATTGACCGAGCGAATGGAAAATCTGGCCCGCAAAATGCTGGAGAATACCACCGAAATAGAATTGTTGTTTGCATGTTCTGTTCCGGCCGATCTGGTGATTCCGCAGCATTATACCATGCACATCATGCGGGTGTTTCAAGAGGCGATCCATAATGTGTACAAACATGCCCAAGCTACTGCGCTCAACATAACCATCTCTGAAACGGCCGGCGATATCAGCATCACTGTTTCAGACAACGGTATCGGCATAGGCAATGATCCGCAAAAACCGTTTCACTATGGTTTGCAAAGTATGAAAGAACGCGCCTCGAAGATCAACGGTACATTGACCATTCAACCGAATACCGGTGGAGGCACAACGGTAGAACTCCGTTGGCCGAAGACGATTCCCCACTAATTATGAATGATCAATTATGAATTATGAATGATCAAAAAGCCCTTGATGATTCATGATTTTCAAATTGATAATTTTCAAAAAAAATAATCCAAATGCGTAATTGTTTTGTACGCGTTTTTGGTCGAAATTTGAGACATGGAAAAGTGTAGAATTGCCTTGGTGGATGACAAACCTTACAATGTGCAGGTGTTGGCCGAAAAATTGGGTTCGAACCCCGCATACGAGATTGTAAGTACAACCTATGGCGGTTTGGCATTTCTGGAAGCACTTAAAACCATGGATCAAGCGCCCGATTTGGTGTTTATGGACATCGATATGCCCGATTTGAACGGCATAGAAACGGTGCAGCGCGCCAAAAGTACACACCCCAACATCCATTTTCTGATGATCACCGTGTTCGACGATGAAGAACGCGTGTTTCAAGCCATTCAGGCAGGAGCAAGTGGTTATTTACTCAAAGACGAATCAATCTCGGGTTTACACAAAGCGGTTGATGATGTGTTGAATTACGGTGGCGCCCCCATGTCGCCCTCTATTGCCCGCAAAGCGTTTCAATACATTCAGCGCATGCAACTGGCTGCGGCAACAGCTACTATCGTAAATGAATCGCCCTTGAGTGCCCGCGAAATGGACATTCTGGCCGGTTTAGCCGAAGGAAAAAGTTACATGATCATTGCCGAAAAACTCTTCATCAGTCCGCATACCGTGCGCAAGCACATGACCAATATCTACGAAAAATTGCACGTCAATTCAAAAGTAGAGGCGGTGCGTATGGCCTTGGAAAAGAAATGGGTGTAGTAGGCGTGGGGCTCTCCCGCAACACAACACCATAAAATATAAAATAGAACAAACACACGAAATTCGTGGCAACTAACCGCCAAATTTGAATCAAGTTGGGGTATGCCCGGGATTTTTCCGGGGATATGCCCATCAATAAACAACCCTTAACACCTCGGTTGGCAAACCGTGAATTCCCGATTTTAAAACGTATTTTACCGTATAGCGATAGGTGTTTCCGAGGCGTAGGTCTTTGTGTTGACTAAAAAAAAGCAATGAATCCTAAAACCCATTGCCCTCGGGTTTTGCTGCAATAGCTTATTGTTTCATCATTTTCTTGGTAGAAACGATTTGTCCGTCTGCAACCAACGTGTAGGTGTAAGTTCCTTGACTCAAATCTGAACCAAATACCGTTAAACTTCCTAAACCACGTTCAACAACATCTACCGATTGAATCAATTTGCCCAACCCATCATAGAAATGGATTTGCGCTTTTTGAACCGTTGCAGGAATAGAGA
>JBILJP010000541.1:0-2705 GCA_044377135.1 Fluviicola sp. | reverse complement strand
CCGTAACCGTTGTCGGAATAATTTGAATCGGAAGATTAACCACGCAGTTTCCTTGATTGCTGAAGGATGTCATGGTGCAAGTGTAAACAGTACCAAGTGCCGGGGTAGGAATTGTGACTTGCTGACCGGATAGTGTTCCCGGATTCCATTCATACTGCTGAAATCCCAAAGGCGCGGTGAGCGTTACTTGTGTATCTCCCGAACAATAGGCAAGATCAATTGCCATCGGACCGCATTCGGCGGCAATATAGGCATAGCCAAAATGTCCGGTAAGTAAACAGTCACGAGTTGTAAATTCGATGAATACATTTTGTCCTATATAAGCAGTAAGGTCTATTCCAACAGTTGACCACGGTAACCAGGTTACTCCGCCACATGCCTGGAAGTTTTGCCCTTCCTGACCGCCATATACATTATAAGTACCACAGTTTCCTCCGATTGGATTTCCTGCGGCATCTAAAATACGAACCGTAAATTCCGGTTGTTCTTCCGGTAAGTGTCCGGCTGGGTTTTCCAACACCACAGCATACTTATATATAAAGAGTGCGGTTTGTGTAGTTACAGATAAGTTATAGACCAATTCTTCGGCTTGAGCTCCGGTGCCGCTGTTTCCAAGTCGGGCAGAGGAAGTGCCTCCCGGTGGAATAACACTTAATCCGCCACACGTGAACGGGTCAATTCCGGGTGCATTCATAATAGTGTGTCTTCCTGGAACAATACCCAAAGCTTGATTGGGATTTGTGTAAGTTCCGGTAGTGCCTTGCCAAAAAGAGAAGTTTCCCTGACTGAAGTCAGCATTCGGACAAGTAGATTGCGAAAGCACAAACGATTGTTGCAGTAGTAGTGCAGCAAAAAGCAGTGTCGCTTTTGGATGTTGTAGAGGTCTTTCCATAGCGCAATGTTTAGTAGATACCAGATAAGTTAAGTCATGTTTCCATGATAAACAATGCACACATAGCTTTTTTAACAATTAACGGAAGACTATTAGACGAATACAATTAAAGTATGGATGAATCGGTGTGAATTCTGAACATTTTTCGTTGTAGAAATCACAAAAATCCATTCAGGAAGAATTTTTGCTGTTTACTAAACGGTAGAAAAAACAATGTAAAATGTAGTTGAGAGCCTCTTAAATGCAGAAAAGGGGTTTTTAAGTGATATAGCGGTCGTGGTCTTGAGATGATGCGGTATGGCTGATTATTTGAAGTATAAAAAAGGTTCGGTCTGCCTGAAGCTAACCGAACCTTTTCAAATTTATACCAGATTGCTGTTTAGCAATTCTCAATAATCATTGCAGAGGCACCTCCACCGCCGTTGCAGATAGCTGCACCACCGATTTTACCACCGTTTTGTTTCAAGACGTTGATCAAGGTTACAATCACACGTGAACCTGAGTTTCCAAGTGGGTGACCTAAAGCTACAGCTCCACCGTTTACATCCACTTTATCCGGATTCAATCCTAAGATTTTTGTATTTGCAATTCCAACTACAGCAAAAGCTTCGTTTAATTCCCAGAAATCAACCTGATCTGTTGTAAGACCAGCTTTTGCCAATGCTTTTGGAACAGCCAATGACGGAGCAGTGGTAAACCATTCAGGAGCGTGAGCGGCATCAGCATAACTGATGATTTTTGCAATTGGTTTTAAACCGTGTTTTTCAACTGCTTCTTTTGAAGCTAAAATCAATGCAGAAGCACCGTCGTTCAATGTAGAAGCATTTGCAGCTGTGATTGTTCCGTCTTTATCAAATGCCGGACGCAAAGAAGGGATTTTATCCAGGAACACATTTTTGTATTCTTCATCTTCTGTGATCACAATCGGGTCACCTTTACGTTGCGGTACAGATACACCAACTATTTCGTCATTGAATTTACCTGCTTTCCATGCTTCAGCAGCACGTGTATAAGATGCAATGGCAAAGTTATCCTGATCTTCGCGAGTGATATTGTATTCTTTCGCACACAATTCAGCGCAATTACCCATTGGTACTTTGCTGTAAACATCCAATAATCCGTCTTTGGTAATACCATCCAACATGGTGATGTTTCCGAATTTGGTACCGTTTCTTCCGTCAATATAATGAGGTGTTTGGCTCATGTTTTCCATTCCGCCGGCTACCACGATTTCATTGTCGCCAGCTAGGATAGATTGTGTTCCAAGCATGATTGCTTTCATTCCTGAAGCACATACTTTATTTACTGTTGTACACGGAACGTTGTTACCCAAACCAGCACCTAAAGCAGCCTGACGAGCAGGAGCCTGACCTACACCGGCTTGCAATACATTCCCCATGAATACTTCATCAATTAAGGCAGGATCGATTCCTGATTTGTCCAAAGCGCCTTTGATAGCAACAGAACCAAGTTGAGTAGCAGGAACAGATGATAATCCGCCTAAAAAAGCTCCCATCGGGGTACGAACGGCAGCAACAATGTAAATTTCTTTCGACATAGCATTTTTTGTTTGTGCAAAATTAGTGTTTTTATAAGTTATATGAGTTGATCGGTTGGACAGTTTTTGTGTTAACGTGAATTCTTATATCGAACTCACGTTAAGTTATATGAGTTTATCAGTAAGACCTATTTTAACGTGAGTTCGGGATAAGAATACCCGTCAGAAATTCATAAAATGTTCAGATGTTAGGCGTATTTTGTAGAGATGGCGAGTCATCTCTGCGAAATACAACGCCACAGATGAATGTTTTAG
>JBILJP010000540.1:0-2707 GCA_044377135.1 Fluviicola sp. | reverse complement strand
CTATTTTAACGTGAGTTCGGGATAAGAATACCCGTCAGAAATTCATAAAATGTTCAGATGTTAGGCGTATTTTGTAGAGATGGCGAGTCATCTCTGCGAAATACAACGCCACAGATGAATGTTTTAGGGATTAGCTAAGGTGCATTTTCGCTTATAAACAGCCGTCTTCTGCTCGAAAAAGCACTCGATGTATCCCGATACATCTCGTTCTTTTCGCTTGAATCCAGCTATCTCTAAGCGATCTGACTGAATTCTTATCCCGAACTCACGTTATTTTAAGTTATTGATCGAAACTCAGTAAACTTAAAACTGATCCAACTCAATAAACAGATGAATTGTTACTTTTGCCAAAATTTTTTTTGATGAAATTCACTGTTTTAATTGCCTCACTCTCTGTTGCTACTTCTTTTTACGCACAAATAGATACAGCTTCCCGCGACACCTCAGAACCCAAAAAATCATGGGCGCTTAAAAGTATTTTCGGGGTTAACGGAACCCAAACTTCTTTTGTGAACTGGGCTGCCGGTGGACGTAACAATGTGTCTGCGCTCGGTTTTATCGAAGCAACAGCCAACTACCAAAAGAATGCCCTGAAATGGCAAAACGAATTTAAGTTTGCGCTCGGAGGATTGAGATACATTGATTCTACCGGGAAAAAAGATGGGTTACAGAAAACAGATGACAAGATCGATCTTTCGTCGACTTTCGGTTATGAGTTTAAGAAAACATGGTTTTATACCGTAACTGCTGGTTTCAAAACGCAATCGCTCAACGGTTTCTCTTTTCCAAACGATTCGGTGCGCATTTCCACTTTTATGGCTCCGGCTTATGTGAACCTATCTATAGGTATTGAATACGCTCCAAAAGAATACTTCAATATGTATTTTTCTCCATTGGCTGGAAAAATGACCATTGTAAACGATGAGGTACTTGCAAATGCGGGTTCATTCGGAGTGGAAAAGGCTATTTTGAACACGGATGGTTCAGTAATGACCGCGGGAAAACGAATCAGAAACGAATTCGGGGCGTATTTCCGTGTGAAGTTTCAAAAAGAGATCATGAAAAACATTGAAATGAAGACGCGGGTGGAATTGTTTTCCAATTACCTCAACAATCCGGAGAATATCGATGTGAATGCGGAGAACATTTTTGCGTTTAAGGTAAACAAGTGGTTTTCTGCTTCTTTACAATGGAACTTGCAGTACGACGACGATATCTCAATCCGCGATTCAAAAGGAAATACCGGACCGCGAACACAATTTAAATCGGTTTTAGGATTGGGTATTTCATATACCTTGGCGAATAAGGGAAAATAAGTCTTATTTTCGTTGACAATTCATGTTCAACTATTTTTCAGATATATCGCTTTGGTGGTTACTGCCTATCGGAATCCTCTCGGTGGGTTTGTCGTATTTCTATTATTATAAACCGCGTACAGCCAGTGATTGGACGGTAAAACAACTCCGACAACTCTTTGCTCTCAGATCCATTGCGCTGTTTGTAGTTGGATTGTTGCTGTTGGGATTGTTGTGGGAATCGATCAGGTACCGCGATGAAAAACCCTTGTTTATTACAATGGTCGATAATTCCAGCTCGATGCAGAATTATTCAGACAGCGCGAAGGTGAAACAACGCATTCAGGATTTTCAGCAACAGCTCGAAGCTCGTTTCGGAGATGAATTTGAATTGATGGCTCTAGAAGTCGGCGAAAAAACCGGAAACCTTAAAACCATCGATTTCTCTGGTAAACAAACCAACCTGGCAGGTGGTTTTGAACATGTGCGCGAATTGTTCTTTAACCGCAACATTGGTGCAATTACCTTGATTTCAGACGGAAATTTCAATACAGGAACCCATCCGATGTATCCGGCAGAACGCATTGAGTTAACACCTGTTTTTACACTTGGAGTGGGCGATACCATTACACGCAGAGATCAGCTGATCAAAAGTGTGAACACGAATGAAGTGGCGTTTCTGAACAATCAATTCCCGATTGACGTAACGGTTGATTTTAATCGCATTCCGAAAGGCCCGACAACTGTTTCGTTGGTGCATCAAGGTCGCACAATCGCAACGCAAACCGTTACGTGTACCAACTCGGTTTTTGATCAGCAACAAGTGTTGTTTAATGTAGATGCCAAATCGAAAGGATTTCAGCGATATACCGTTGTCTTACAACACAAAAGCGGTGAATATACCTACGATAACAATCAGCAAACATGCTACATCGAGATTGTAGACAATAAAAACCTGATCTGTTTGCTTTCCAGTGCACCTCATCCCGATTTGGCGGCCATTCGCTCTATTTTGGAAGAAGATCAGCAATCGCAGGTTGTAACGGCATTGACAAATGAGTATACCTTACCGAAAGAACGTCCGAACCTGGTGATTTGGTACGAAAACGGAAGTAAACCGAATGCCGCCTTGTTTAAAACGATCAAAGAACGCAAGATTCCGATCTTGTTGTTATTAGGTCCAACTACGCCGTCGGCAGTCGTTCGATCGTATGAAATTGGACTTACAACTCCGGGAGGCAATCAGCAAGACGATGTACAAGCCAGTGTTTCGAGTGGTTTTGCAGCATTTTCGTTTACCAGTCTTTTCACGGATGCGTTGCAGTATTATCCGCCGCTGCGCGTGAAATTTGGAAGTCACAACCTGCCGGCTAATGCCGAAGTGATGCTTACTCAACGTATCGGAAGTGTGG
>JBILJP010000186.1:0-9519 GCA_044377135.1 Fluviicola sp. | reverse complement strand
AATCCCTAAAACATTCATCTGTGGCGTTGTATTTTGTAGAGATGACTCGCCATCTCTACAAAATACGCCTAACATCTGAACATTTTATGAATTTCTGACGGGTATTCTTATCCCGAACTCACGTTAAATTATCTGTCGAGTAGTAGGTGTTATTATCCTGCTTTCGTAGTGCAATTCAAGTTTTAGCGAAAGAGGGGAAACGGTTGTTTTACGCGTTGATTACGTGACATTTTCCATCGTAGTTTTTGTGCAAAATATTCGATTCGGAAAGTGGGAAGTGAAGCTTAAGAATCCAAGCAATGATCTGTTGGACTCATAAAAAAACATAATTTTTAACATTTCAATCAGTCTTTTGCTATATTAGTCGAACGAAATTTACAGAACATTATGGGAAGACCTCCAACAAAGCCAGCACGATTGCGCGACGGATTCTACATTGAAGTGCGCAACTCTGGGTCACAGGGCATACGCATTCGTCGCGATACACGTGAACAAATGCTACTTGCAGCAGAAGATTACTCACGCACAAAAGATGTGGTGATTCTCGGAGAAATGAAAGATGATAAGTGGATTGATTAATCCATAAATCGAATTGCAAATAAGTATAATCTTAAAAGCCTTGATATAATGTCAGGGCTTTTTTAGTAAAACTACTTTCCTGAATTCAAAATTGCTTTTTAGGAATCAAAGCCTTTTGAAATGTGAAGACTATTTTTGTTCGTGTACTACTACCAATTTTGCCGGTGAAATAAACTGTGTCGTTTCAGAAACAATCACAATATACATTCCTTCACTCCACTTTTCGGTGCTTCATACAATTTTATTGGTCAATCCACTTACTTTTTTAGGGTGAATCAATTCACCTGTCATGCTGTAAACGCTCACCAATTCTGTTGAATTCTGCAAATCGAAAGTAATCTCCGCACAAAAGTTTCAAGAATAAGATTTACTTTTTTTTGAAATAAGATGAACTTTTTTAATGCTATGTTGTTTAAAAAATGATTTAGGTGGTTAGGTTAGGTTGAATAAAAGGCATGGAGACTCCCGTTTTCATGCCTTTTGCTTTGTTGATGAATTGTAACAAACAAAAAAAGACCGCTCTTGAGAACGGCCTTTCATCTATTTTGAAGATTATTTTTATCAGTGAACGACCACCAATTTTGCAGGTGAAATAAACTGCGCTGTTTCAGAAACAACCACAGTATACATTCCTTCACTCCACTTTTCGGTGTTTAACACAATTTTATTGGTCAATTCACTTACTTTTTCACTGTGAATCAATTCGCCAGTCATACTGTAAACGCTCACCAATCCTGTTGAAACTGGTTGATCAAATGCAATCTGCGCATACGTATTTGCCGGGTTAGGCATGCTTTTGGCACTCAAACCAGTTTCTTCGATTCCTGTATAATCAATGTTGTACATCAATTCGAAATCGTCAAAGTAGAAACCGTCCATGCGAACACCACCGTCTGATTTCAACACAAAACGCAAACGAACATCTGTTTCGCCAATGTAATCACTCAAACTGATTTCTTCCAATACCCATGCACTTTGTGCGCCTTGGTAAACCGGCTCACCAACAGGTTGAACTCCGTCTGGACTTGTTGCGGTACTCGTGTACAATCCACATTGTCCTATCCAGGTTGTTCCGCCGTCGATAGAAACTTGAAATTGACAGAAATCGTAGTCACTCTCAATTTCCCATTTCGCGTAATAATTCACAGCAGCTTCTGTCACATGCGATAAATCAATCACCTGATTGAATGCGTAGGTTCTGGTTGTATTGTTGTTGTAATCGCCTGTTGGAGAATCGGTGAACGATTGGGTAGGAGAAACATATTCGTTGGTTGTGGTGCTCCAATTTCCCGTCCAATTCACAACGGTAGAGGCATCATCGATAAATTGTGAAGTAATGGAGCCGAAGGTTTTCACAATCGTATCTCTTTTGGTCCATAAACCGTATTCGGTATTCAGTACATAACGAATTTGATCGCCGTATTGAATTGCCGGATCAAGTGTGTAGGAAATAGCTCCGTTAGCCGTTTGCATAATCGCCAAATCATGTGAAACACCGCTTCCAACACTTTGAATTCCGTTTAATACTTCGATAGAAACAGTAACTGCACCGTTTTCTTGTCCCAATCGATAAGCTGAGTGGTTGAAGTTTCCGGTCATTGTTTCAACAGTTGAAGGATCAGTATCGGTTACTACCAGGTATTTGTGCGCCAAATGCGACAAGATCAGGTTCGGGAATACCATTTCCTGACAAATACCGGTAATGTCTGCAGAAGCAGGCCAGAAACCGTCTCCATCGCTACCTACTTCAGGTGTCATGGCAAAGATTTTTGGTTTTTGAACGGTATCAACTTTGTACATGTAGTCGTCAGAATCGCCTGAGGCCGGATAAAGGTCTGAGCTTTTCATGTTGGAATAACCGTTAAACTGAACCATGTGCCCTGTAAATGCCTGAAAATAGTCGTGATCTACCGCAAATTCGGCAACTGTAGTTCCAATCGGGTGAAGAATGTCATCTGCGTAAGTATGCGCATTAAAAGCAAACATAAAATCGCGGTTTTCGCAGAACCATTTCATGGCTTGAATTTCAGGCTCTGAAAATGCACCTGTTCCCGGATAAGTGTCGGCCGAAGGAGTCATACTAACACCTGTTGTTCCCCACTGATATGAATAGTTACGGTTCAAATCCACACCGTAACTTCCACCATTGTTTCTGCGGTTTTTACGCCACATACCACCACCATTTGGGTCGGTAGTTTCATTGTAAATGTAGCCATCAGGATTTATCATCGGTACAAAGTACAATTCGGTATTGTTAAGTAAGAACTGAATTTCTTCGCTGTTGTCGTAGTTTTCCAACAAGTACCACATGTAGAAAATCACTTCCGAAAGTGAATTCGGTTCACGCGCATGATGTATCGAAGTGTACAAAATCTCAGGTTCGCTTTCATCTGTAGCCGGATTGTCTGACATACGCATGAAGTAAATCGGGCGATTTTCAATACTCAAAAACGTACCGATAGGTGCTTTTGCCGTAATCAGGTTCGGATATTGAGCTGCCATTGCATCAATTTCGTCAATGAATTCCTGATAGGTGTAAAAACCACCCATTGTACCCAGGTTAAAATTGGCAGGTACTTCAGGTACAAAAGCATTGTTTCCTTGTTGACCAGCACATCCGGTAGCGTTGCGCGAAGGTTCCGTTTGAGTCGCATTACGATCTACGTAATACTGTTTTACATCCGGAATCAGAATTTCGACCTCGAAACCAGCGTTTTTGATCAACTGAATTTCAGCAGCAGAAAAATCGCTGATAAAAAATGTTTCGCGTTTTACGGTTCCGTGATCTACCGCCACACCAAGTTCTGCCAATGTTTGCAAGCCCCTGCTGTCGGTGAGAATTTTGGCCCGGGAGTATTCCTGAGCTTGTGATAGCATCGAAAGGGAGAGAGATGTTATCAGGAGTAGTTTTTTCATATTAAATCTAGCCTTATAGTTTGGCTAAATTTACAGTTTTTTTTAGGGAAATAGAAAAAATTGTAAGAGGGAATTAGGGAGCTAGATCTAAGTACCTTTTAGCTCCCTAGTTCCCCAAATCCTATTTCCTTAAAAAAAGTTATTTCTTCCACTCAAACGTTTCTACCAAATGCATCAAGTCTTGTTTCAGGTATTCCAAACTTGGGCGAAGTGAATCGTAGTTGGGTCTGGCATTGAAATAAACGACTGCGCTCACAAAACGACTGGTAGAATCTGTAAGGTAGAATTGAAAAGGTGAAGCCACATTTCCTTTGAGCTCGAAAAAAGTGCCGAATACCCGTTTTTGAGGATCGAGGAATTGTTTGTCTTCAATGGCATCGGCTTTTACTTTGTGTTCTTCTACTTTGTTGAGGGAATAATCGATGTAATCTTTCAACGGATGTTCCATTTCGATGTAGGAAAAATTGATCACACCGTTGAGTTGACCTAAATTGATGTCCAGGTGACATGTACGAACGCCGTTTTCGATCACCGGATTGTAATTGTATGCTTCTGATAATTCAAAACTGTAAGGACAATCCAGGTTGGTGCGTTTATACGTGTGTTCCGGAAAATCAGTACGCAAATATGTTGGTGGTTTCGGAACCGGCATATCTTCACTGCATGCAGCCACTACAATCAATAGAAGAAGGATGGGAAATAATTGGGAAATGCGGAAGTTATTCATGTTCTATTACTGCTTTGATCATTTTAATGCGACGTTTGTCAGACGATTCTACGATGAGTTTTAATCCGTCGAAACGAATGTATTCATTATTTCTAAGAATGCGTCCGGCGAGTTCGGTTACAAATCCGCCCAATGTGTCGGCTTCGCCCTTGTTGGTTTCAAATTCTTTTCCGTCGAGGTTCATCACTTTGTAAAAGTCAACCAGTGCGGTGCGGCCTTCAAACAAGTACGTATCATCGTCTATTTTGGTATATACAATTTCATCATCGTCGAATTCGTCGGTAATATCTCCCACAATTTCCTCCAAAACATCTTCCAGTGTCACCAAGCCGTTCGATCCGCCGTATTCATCTACCACAATAGCCATGTGCATTTTCATGCCTTGAAATTCTTTCAGCAAATCATCGATCTTTTTATTCTCGGGAACAAAATAAGGTTTGCGGATAAGCTGAATCCAATTGTACTTTTCATCGCTCAGAAAAGGGAGTAAATCTTTGATGTAAAGAATTCCAATGACATTGTCGAACGAATTTTCGTAGACCGGAATGCGCGAATAACCAGCCTCCAAAATCACTTCTAATACCTCAGGAAAGGTGAGTTCATTGGAAATGGCAACAGCTTCCTGACGGTAACACATGATTTGTTTCACATCGGTATTCCCGAATTTGATGATTCCTTCCAAAATGCGGTGTTCTTCTTCGGAAGTGCTTTCTTCTTTAGTGAGTGCAAGCGCTTGTTCCAAATCGTCGGAAGATAAATTGATGCCCCGTTTTCCGGCGCGACGTTTCAAGAGATTGGTACCTGAAACCAGGAATAAACGAATCCACGAAATAGGAGGAAGTGCGTTTAGTAAAGTAAGCGGACCTGCCATGAAACGTGCGGCAAATTTGGTATTGCGTGACGCATAAATTTTCGGAGCAACTTCGCCTAATAACAAGAGTAACAACGTGATTCCGATGACCTCTATCAAAAACCGAACAGTATGATTTTCGGCATGAATCGGGTAGAGCATATCAATGAAACCGGTGGAAATGATGATGATGCACACATTTACCAGATTGTTGGCAATCAGAATAGTTGCCAACAGGTCTTTGGGTTTGTCAAGGAGGTTGAGGGTTTGTTTACTTCTGCGGGTTCCGTCTGCTTTTAACTCATCTTTCTCAGACGGACTTAAGGCAAAAAACGCAACTTCGGATGCTGAAAAAAGGGCTGAACAACCAAAAAGAAGTAATAATGTGATGATGTAAAACATCCAGTCGGAAACATACATTCCAGACTGCAAAATGACGGGAACAGGGTCGCTACTAAGTGGTTCTGTTATATCCATTGTTAGAACGGTAAATCGTCTTCAAAATTAGCGTTCAGGTCCAACGGACTTGGGTTTGAACTCGGTTCTGTAGGGTAGAGAGCCGTGTTTGTCGGTGCCGGACGGTCGCTTTCACTGCGCGGAGTGAGCAAAGTCATTGATTCGCCCAAAACTTCAGTTGTGTAACGCGTATTTCCGTCTTTATCTTGCCATGAACGGTTTTTCAATTTTCCTTCCACGTAAATTTTCTGACCTTTTCGGGCGTATTTCTCCGCTACTTCGGCCAAACCTCTCCACAAAACAATTGTATGCCAGTCGGTTGTTTCGCGACGTTCGCCTGTGGCTTTATCAATAAATGTTTCAGACGTTGCAAGCGGAAAGTTTGCTACAACTGCTCCGTTTTCCAATCGTCGAACCTCGGGGTCTTTCCCCAAGTTCCCTATCAAAATCACTTTATTAACGCTACCTGCCATACTTAAACAAATATAAGGAAAAATACGTCCCTAATCCATGTACTTTTCAACATACCGGTGTATGAGGCGATGAATGGGTAATTCGTGAAAAGAACCAATGTCATTTGTTTCGAATGGTGCCAGATCGCTTGGTTTTGCAACCAATAGTCGATGAAAAGTTGCGTAAATCCGCTGATGACTCAAGATGTGTTTGGAGGAAGAAACGGTTGCAAATTCCATTTGTTGAACCGGAAACGAGGCCAGATCTTCTTCTGTAAGTTCGCCGGAAAGCGTTTCGATCATCGGGAATTCATACAAATGTTGCCACACATCTTTATCGACGCGTTTTGTTACGGCAATTTGTCCTTCGTGTTCAATGTGGAAATAATGGAAAAAGCGATCGCGAACGGCTGTTTTTTTAGATTTTACAGGACGTTCTTTCCAGCGTTCATTCTTTCCGGATGCGCAACTATCAATCAGTATACAGGTTTCACACGAAGGATTGGCTGGTGTACATTGCATTGCCCCGAATTCCATCACCGATTGGTTAAACAACGCCGGATCACTTGCAGGAATGAGCTCAGAGGCCAATTCTTGAAAGATTTTTTTTCCTTCGGTAGAATCAATCGGTAAATCGATTCCGAAATAACGGCTCAAAATGCGGTACACATTTCCATCTACCACAGCGTGTGGCAAATCGAAGGCAAAAGAAGCAATTGCAGCAGCAGTATACGGACCAACTCCTTTCAGAGAAAGTAAATCCTCATAAGAAGGCGGAAATTCGCCATTAAACTGTTCGGTTACTTGTTGCGCCGTTTTGTGCAGGTTTCGGGCTCTGGAGTAGTAACCCAATCCTTGCCACAATTTCAGCACTTGTTCTTCGTCGGCCAGCGCTAATTGTTCCACCGTTGGAAAATTTGACACGAAAGAAAGGTAGTATTTCATCCCTTGGTCAACGCGCGTTTGTTGCAGAATCACCTCCGACAACCAAATGAAATAGGCGTTTTTTGTTTCGCGCCAGGG
The DNA here is from genome assembly GCA_044377135.1 of Fluviicola sp. Classification (GTDB taxonomy): domain Bacteria; phylum Bacteroidota; class Bacteroidia; order Flavobacteriales_D; family Crocinitomicaceae; genus Fluviicola. The sequence goes on along the minus strand of JBILJP010000186.1, from coordinate 2,516 downwards.
GAGTGTTCGCGCATTTAGTCTGTACCATTCGGTAATTTGTAGAACAAAATCAGCCATTTAGGGAAAAAATAAATAAAAAATCATCGAAAGCAAAAATAAACGCTTTTAACGAACTACTTTTGCGCTTGAAAATCAAATTGTTGAAAATCTTTAATACAAGTAAAATGACAAAGGCAGATATTGTTGCTGAAATCGCAGAGGAGACAGGGTTGGAAAGAAACGAAGTGCAGAAAGCTGTTGAGGCATTCATGACTTCCATTAAAAGTTCTCTTGCTAAAAACGAGAATGTTTATTTGAGAGGTTTCGGAAGCTTCGTAGTGAAGGTGAGAGCGGAGAAAACGGGTCGTAATATTTCAAAAAATACAACGATCATCATTCCAGCACACAATATTCCTTCGTTCAAACCTGCTAAAACGTTTGTTGAAGAAGTGAAAAATAAGGTAGTAGTGAAATAATTTCCGTCTTTTTCGCATCGAATGGATGTGGAAAAACTTATTTTTATATCTTTGCACTCCTGTTTAATAGACGGGAGTGCTTCATTTTAGAAGCTATTGAATTGTAATAACAGTATTAATAACCATAAATAACATTGCTATGCCAAGCGGTAAAAAAAGAAAAAGACATAAGATGGCTACGCACAAGCGTAAGAAACGACTAAGAAAAAACCGTCATAAGAAGAAGAAATAATTTTCTTTAAGAAGTTCAGAGGACTTAGTAGGTAAGCGCTTACTAAGTTTTTCTGTTTTAGTCACTTTCTAATTATACTTTCGTGAGTTTAGAACTTGTTGTAGATGCTCGTCCTTCGGGTGTCTGGCTTGCGCTCCTACGCGATGGTAAATTGGTTGAATTGCACGAGGAACAGGGAAACACCGACTTTGCGGTTGGTGATATTTACCTGGGGAAGGTACGTAAAGTCGTTCCCAGCCTCAACGCAGCCTTTGTTGATGTGGGCTACGAGAAAGATGCGTTTTTGCATTACCTCGATTTGGGCCCGCAGTTTCAATCGTTGGATAAATTCACACGAGATACCTTGCAAGGGAAGCAAAACGTCGCTGATTTGTTGTACTTCAAGTCAGAGAAAGACATCCCAAAAGACGGAAAAATTGGAGATATCATCTCTACATCTTCCCCGATTTTGGTACAAGTGGCCAAAGAACCTATTTCCAGTAAAGGTCCGCGTTTGTGCGCAGAACTTACATTGGCAGGACGTTACTTGGTACTCGTTCCTTTTTCGGACAAAATTTCGATATCGCAAAAAATCAAATCACCTGAAGAGCGCGAGCGTTTGCGTGATTTGATGGAAGATATCAAACCTAAAAATTTCGGCGTAATCATCCGCACTGTTGCAGCTACCAAAAAGGTAGAAGCCATTGATCAGGATTTACGCAATCTACTCGAGAAGTGGAAAAACATGCACGCTAACCTGCGTACAGCGAAACCACCTCGACGCGTGTTGGGAGAAATCGATAAAACATCGTCTATCCTGCGCGACCTATTGAACGCTGATTTTACAAACATCCACGTGAGCGACGAAAAACTCATGGGAGAATTGAAAGAATACATCAGCGGAATTGCTCCGGGGCGTGAGAAAATATTGAAGTTGTATGACGGTAAGTTAGACATCTTCGAGCGTTTCGGAATCAGCAAGCAAATCAAGACCATGTTCGGTAAAAAAGTGCCGTTGCAAAGTGGTGGTTACCTGATCATTGAACACACCGAAGCCATGCATGTGGTGGATGTGAACAGCGGAAACCGTAAAGGTGCCGACGGTCAGGAATCGAACGCATTGGCAACAAACATTGAAGCTGCCGAAGAAATTGCCCGTGTATTGCAATTGCGCGATATGGGTGGAATTGTGTGCATTGACTTTATTGATATGCACGACCGTGAAAACAACAAAATTCTGTTCGAGAAATTGAAAGAATTTATGAAGTCGGATCGGGCGAAACACAATATTTTGCCTCCGTCTAAATTCGGAGTGGTGGAAATTACCCGTCAGCGTGTGCGTCCGGAAACGGATATCAATACGTCTGAAACATGTCCTACATGTAACGGAACCGGTGAAATTCAGGCTTCTATCTTGTTTGCCGAAGAAATTGAAAACAACCTCAACTACTTGTTGCAGGATCGTAAAGAAAAGAAATTGACCTTGTTGGTGCATCCTTACTTAGAAGCGTACTTCAAAAAAGGAGTGCTATCAAAACAGCGTAAATGGTTCTTTAAATACAAAAAGTGGATCGACGTGCGGGGCGTAACAGCTCAAAATCTGTTGGAATACAGCTTTTTGGATGGAAATAATAATGAAATTGCTCTCTGATGTCAGAGGGCAATTTTTCGTTTCTGGAAGCAAAGGCGAAAATTGAAGCCTATTGCGCCTATCAGGAAAGGTGCCATTATGAGGTAGTGAACAAACTGCGCTCATGGGGCATGGACGAAGATCAGAAAGATCGCCTCATGGCGCATTTGATCAGTAACCGCTTTCTGGATGAAGAGCGTTTTGCCGAAGCATTCGTTTC
>JBILJP010000539.1:0-2716 GCA_044377135.1 Fluviicola sp. | reverse complement strand
ATTTTATTCATGATAGCCCGCTATCACTCACAAAATTGCCTTGTTTGGCACTTTTAAAATCGAATTCTGAATCTAAATTTAAAATCGAACTCAGGTTAAAAAGGTAATGAGTGAAAAGTTAGTTGATCTACGGAAGTATTTCCACAAAATAAACACTATTCAAGCCAATTGGATCATCACTCAAAAAATATAGGGAAAACCCGTTAAAGATTCACCCTATATACAATTGTTTGTAGAGGAGTTTTTATTTTAACAAATAAATAGAATTTAACTTTTTAAGCAACCTTTTGTTTTATTATTAACATTAATTACTGGTTACTAATCGATAGGAAGCTCTCAAGTCACCTAAGGCTGTTTCTACTTCATTCCAGGAATGCAACACAACAGACAACCCTGATCGTTCGTCATAAACCGTAACTCGTTGATCTACCCGACGCAAGTGTTTGTATGTTTCAATGTTAAATAATGCTTTTTGAGATCGTAAAATAGTTTGTCCTTTTTCAAATTCATACGACTGAGCGCAGATATAATTCAAACAAGCAAGATCTTCAGGAGAGTTTTCAAGCTCCAATTGGCGCTCGACAGAGAACGTTTGTTCCATAATGCGTTGAGTAACGGCTGCACAATCCGATTTTTGATGAATCAATGTTTGTGCTAGTTGTCCAAATGCGAAGTGTGCGCTAGCGATAAGACACACGATCAAAGTAACCTTTTTCATAACACCTGAATTTAAATGAACGCCTCCTTTGACTACCACTGTCAAAGTCTATAGAAGTTACATCAAACTCGCGGTTCAACCAAAAATGTTAAGATTCGGATCATTCTTTCCCAGACTAGAAAACACCTTAAAATCACAAGAAAACCAACACGTTAAGACTAAAACAAACCATTCTGCATGCATAACAATAAACAGGTGTAAAAACCCATTTTGTTAAGCACACACAATAAAACAATCGATCGAATAGTCTATTCGTTCATTTGTAAGGGAAAATTGGTAAAAAGAACACTTTTAACAATTCGAAAAAGAAAAACAGTTTGTTTTTAGCTAAAGGATGTTGACTTCACGCTCTAATAAAACACCGAATTGTTCTTGAACATCATCTAAAACCGCTTGTGAAAGAGCGTAAATCTCATTGCCGGTAGCACCACCGTAATTTACTAAAACAAGCGCCTGTCGTACATGAACTCCACAGTTTCCAATGCGCTTACCTTTCCATCCGGCTTGTTCAATCAACCATCCTGCTGCAAGCTTCACAGAACCATCGGGTTGCGGATAATTGGGCACTTCCGGAAAACGTTCTTTCAGAACATCAACTACAGCCGAATCAACTACCGGATTTTTAAAAAAGCTACCTGCATTTCCCAATTCTTTCGGATTCGGCAGTTTGCTATTGCGAATATTCATGACTGCCTGACTAATCGCCGAAACAGATAAATCATGAACGTTCATGGCATCCAATTCGGTTTGAATAGCTCCGTAAGCGGTATTGAATTTCGGATGTTTCTGCAAGCGATAGGTCACAGAAGCAATGATGTATTGTCCTTTTAGTGCACGCTTGAACACACTTTCGCGGTATCCGAATGCACAATCTTGAGCCGAAAAGGTATGCAATTCGCGTTTTTCAATGTGAAATGCGGTCAATTCAACAAAACAATCTTTAATCTCAGCACCGTAAGCACCGATATTCTGCATGGGGCTTGCCCCTACGCTCCCCGGAATCAGGCTCAGATTTTCTACACCTCCCCACCCTTTTTCAACGCAATAACGCACAAACGCATGCCATTCTTCACCGGCTCCAACTCGAATATCGATGGAATCTTCCGTTTCGTTGAGGTGTTCAAATCCTTTCAATTCGTTTTTCAGCACCAATGCATCCACCGATTTGGTAAATAACACATTACTTCCTCCACCTAAAATAAATAGTGGAAGTTTTCCATTATTTTCAAGCAACACAGCCTCCAATTCGGCAATAGAAGAAAAGCGTGCAAATGCAGTTGCCGAAACATCAATTCCGAATGTATTATATGGCTGAAGCGAAACGTTGAATTGGATCATGGAGCAAAATTACATTTTTCGGGGTAATAGAAATCCTTTCACAAAAAAAGCACACACACAAACCATCTTCACATAAGCTGCGCTAATGCGAAGAGTTAAAAAAGCTTCCCACGAATTCACGTCAGCCTAAGGCACTCGCCAACAATTACATCAATCATTATACAAAAATTCGTGTCAGCCTTAGGCTGATGGGAAACAAAAAAAGCATCAACCAAGGCTGATGCTAATTATAATTATTTGTGGAAACATCTTATCAATGTATCACCATCTCAAAAGGCATTCGCATCTGAATTCCGGTCATTTGATCCAACTGACGCAGCATTTTATACGAATCGGTCATGATTTTCGGCAATTCTGTCTGTTTGATGTTCGCGCGAACACTTTCTTTTTCGCTTAATTGCTCCAGTAAATCAGCCACCGGATCTTCTTTCACTTCGGGCCAATACTTGATTTTAGGATTACTGATTCCTGCTTTTTTCTGAGCATAGGCAATCGCATCTGTAAGTCCGCCAATTTTATCCACCAAGCCATGCTTCAGGGCATCCGTTCCTGTCCACACACGTCCGCGAGCCAATACTTCAACTTGTTTTTGTGTCAATCCGCGACCATCGGCTACACGTTTTTTAAACTGCGAATAGATTTGATCTACTTCCGTCTGAA
>JBILJP010000185.1:0-9582 GCA_044377135.1 Fluviicola sp. | reverse complement strand
TAGATCAATTGCGTGAACAAGATCGGGTTTCTATGGTTGTTTACGCCGGCGCGGCAGGATTGGTATTGCGTCCAACTAGCGGAATCAATAAAACCGAGATCAATGATGCAATTGAACGATTGACTGCAGGCGGTTCAACTGCCGGAGCGGAAGGAATCGAATTGGCCTATGCCGTTGCGAAAGAACAGTTTATTCAAGGAGGAAACAACCGTGTTTTACTGGCTACAGATGGCGATTTTAATGTTGGAGTAAGCGATGACGGAGCATTGATCCGACTCATTGAAGAAAAACGAAAAGACAATATCTTTCTTTCTGTATTGGGTTTTGGTACAGGAAACCTGAAAGACAGTAAAATGGAAAAGCTAGCCGATCACGGAAACGGCAATTATGCTTACATCGACAACATCATGGAAGCTAAAAAAGTGTTGGTGGAAGAAATGGGGGGAACATTAGTCACCCTGGCGAAAGATGTAAAATTGCAGTTGGAGTTTAATCCGGAATATGTAAAAGCCTATCGTTTAATTGGCTACGAAAACAGAATGCTGAACGACGAAGATTTTAACAACGATGAAAAAGATGCAGGTGATTTAGGTGCCGGGCAAACTGTTACCGCAATTTACGAAATCATTCCAACCGGTTCCGATGAAACCATTCCTTCGGTTGATTCGTTGAAATACCAGCAAATCAAACCCGAAAAAGTAACCGGAAAAACCAATAACGAATTGTTAACCATTAAATTGCGCTACAAAACGCCTACGGGTTTGAAGTCAAGCTTGATGGAGCTTCCGGTTGCTGCAACTGCAATACCTTATGAACAAGCATCCGATAATTCCAAATTTGCCATGGCTGTTGCAGCATACGGCATGATCCTCCGCGGTTCAGAACACAAAGGCGAAGCTACATTCGACATGGTGCTAAAACTCGCGAAAGCCTCAATGGCCGGCAAAACGGATGAATACCGCGCGGAATTTGTAGAGCTGGTAACCAAATCATCGTTGTTATCCCAATAATCAGAACTGTTTTCCTTCCTCATAATTTAAGTGAACAGTGGCCTCCTGAAATATTGGGAGGCTTTTGTTTGTCTCCCACAGATGAACGGATTACGGCTCGGCTAACGCCCTCGCTCTATTTTTTGATGCGTTTATTTGAAATAGCGCTACCATTAAGATCTCAAAAAAAACTGTGTATCTGTGGGAAATGCTGCGTATCGCTCTTCCGGTAATCAATTCTAGTAATTGTGGATAAATCACTGAAACTTTGCCTTGTCGAATGACTTACTAAACCGATTCTACGCGTACTTTTGCCAAAACTTTTTGCATTATGAAATTTTTCATCGATACAGCAAACCTCAAAGATATTCGCGAAGCCAACGATTTGGGTATTTTGGATGGCGTAACCACCAACCCTTCGTTGATGGCCAAAGAAGGCATTACAGGCCAAAACAACATTTTAAAGCATTATGTAGAGATCTGCAACATTGTTGATGGTCCGGTAAGTGCCGAAGTAATTGCGACCGATTTTGAAGGCATGATCCGTGAAGGAGAAGCATTGGCCGAATTGCACCGTAACATTGTGGTGAAAATCCCGATGATCCCGGAAGGTATCAAAGCCATTAAGTATTTTTCATCGAAAGGTATTAAAACCAATTGCACGCTTATTTTTAGTGCCGGACAAGCATTGTTAGCAGCCAAAGCCGGAGCTTCTTTCGTTTCACCGTTTGTGGGTCGCTTGGATGATATTTCAACCAACGGAATGGACTTAATTGCTCAAATCCGTTTGATTTTCGATAATTACGGATTCGAAACGGAAATTTTAGCTGCTTCTGTTCGTCACCCAATGCACATTATCCAATGCGCTGAAATCGGTTCAGATGTAATGACTGGTCCTTTGAGCGCTATCTTAGCCTTGGCAAAACACCCGCTTACAGATAACGGATTGGCACAATTTCTTGCAGATCACGCAAAAGGAAATAAATAACATTTTCCACAAATAATACTTAAACCTCCGACATGTCGGAGGTTTTTTTTGTTTCCCACGAATTTTTTGCGTGCCTAATACTTACGCTGAAGCTTCAGCAAAGGCGCAACGGACACGCTAATTGCGTGTGACTATTATATGGCATTTAAATCAGTTGCACTATAAAAAAAACGAGTCCGTTAGGCGAGTTGTAATTCGTGCATTCGTGGGAAACATGAAAAGCATGGAAACATTTCCATCATTTTTCATTCGCTTAGCGGATGGGAAAACCTAAATTAATCTAGGGAAAAATCAGCCCATCTGTGGTAAACAGTATTTTTAATCGGTCGTTTTGTCGACTTAAACTGTAGGTTTATCTGATTAAAATGTCTTTTAGGCAATGTGAACGGTGCTTTTGTCAAAATGAACAAGCGCATCTTGTCAAATCTGCTACTTTTGTTAAAATTTGTTAGCGACCATGAAGACTGTTTTGTTTGTAGCCCTATTTGTGCTCACCGCTTTTTCGGCTGGTGCTCACGAGTATTTTTTCGCCTTCGCGGAAGTGGCTTACAACACAGATAAAGGTGTTTTCGAAATAACGATTGAAGGCTCGGCCCACGACACGGAAGACGCGCTCAATGAATCGGGAATCGCTATCAAAGAATTGGAAGATCACTACACCGATTCTGCGATGTTGAAACGAATTGAAGGATTCATCAATGAAGGATTTGTATTGACAACCGGAGGGATAGCCAGTAAACTAAAGTTGGAAGGAATGGAAGTACTTCCCAACGGTTTGGTGTTCTTTTACCTTTCCTCTACTCCTATCACACTAGGCGAATCGGTTGATGTTCAATTCGATTGGTTGATGGACACGCTTCCCCAACAACAAAATAAAATCACGCTGGAAGTCCGGCAACAGAAATACACAGCGGTCTTTGTAGAAAACAAACGAAGATCAACGATCAAATTCGACGCACAATGAAACGACTCTTTTTTCCTACGCTTCTAGTAGCCATTAGCTCAACTGCAATCGCGCAAACTAAATTTGCTCAGTTGGATGTAGAACTTCCTACGCCGAATGAATACCGAAATGCAGCAGGTGGCCCCGGACACAGTTATTATCAGCAAAAAGCCGATTATAAAATGTCCATCACGCTAGATGACGACAAACAAATCGTTCGTGGTGAGGAAGTGATTACCTATACCAATAATTCTCCGGATGTATTGGAATACTTATGGTTGCAACTCGATCAGAACATTTACAAACCCGATGCAGAGTCGAATTTCATTGAGGTGGAGAAAATGGAAGATTTCAAATCGATCAAAGATGTGGAAAACAAACTCTTTGTCTTCGAAGGCGGTTACAACATCGAATCGGTGGCTTCTACCAACGGTGAAAAAATGAAATACGCCATCAATCATACCATGATGCGCATTGATCCTGCAAAACCACTCGGACCGAAACAAAGTATTTCGTTTAAAATCAAATGGTGGTACAACATCAACGATCGCATGAAAGTTGGCGGTCGTTCAGGCTACGAGTATTTCGAAAAAGAAGGAAATTACTTGTATACAATTGCTCAGTTTTTCCCGCGTATGTGTGTTTACAGCGATGTGGAAGGTTGGCAAAACAAACAGTTTTTGGGGCGTGGTGAATTTGCGTTGCCATTCGGTGATTACGAAGTTTCGATTACCGTTCCTGGTGACCATATTGTTGGAGCAACCGGTGAATTGCAAAACGGAGCAACGGTTTTAACGGCCGAGCAACGTGAGCGCATGAAAAAAGCATTGACTTCCGACACTCCAATATTGATTGTAACACAGGCCGAAGCAGAACAAAACGAAAAAGACCGCGAAAAATCCTTAAAAACATGGACGTTTAAAGCGAAAAATGTGCGTGATTTTGCATTTGCTTCGTCGCGTAAGTTTATGTGGGATGCGCAAAACCAGAAAGTGGGCGATAAAAACGTGTTGTGTATGTCGTATTACCCGAAAGAAGGGAATCCGCTATGGGAACGTTATTCAACCAAATTGGTGGCACACACCATTAAAACCTACTCCAAATACACGGTTGATTATCCGTATCCGGTAGCCATTTCGGTACATACAGATCGAATCGGAATGGAATACCCGATGATTTGTTTCAACGGCGGAAGACCGCAAGCCGACGGAACTTATTCCGAAGACACAAAATACGGTATGTGGGGCGTGATCATTCACGAAGTGGGTCATAACTTCTTCCCGATGATTATCAACTCCGACGAACGTCAGTGGACTTGGATGGATGAAGGTTTGAATACTTTTGTGCAATACCTCACCGAGCAGGAATGGGAACGCGGATATCCTTCGCGTCGCGGACCGGCTGCAATGATTACCGACTACATGCGCGGAGATAAACGATTTATTTCGCCGATCATGACCAATTCCGAATCGATTTACCAATTTGGGAACAACGCTTACGGAAAACCGGCAACAGCGCTCAATATTCTTCGCGAAACCATTATGGGACGTGAGTTGTTTGATTACTCGTTCAAAATGTACTGCGAACGCTGGAAATTCAAACACCCTACTCCGGCCGATTTGTTCCGTACCATGGAAGACGCTTCGGGCGTAGATTTGGATTGGTTTTGGAGAGGTTGGTTCTATTCTACTGACTACGTGGATGTTTCACTCGATTACGTGAAGTATTTCCAACTCAATACCAATAATCCGGAAACGGAAAAAGCGCTTCAGCAACAGCAAGATGCCGCAAAACCTGAATTTATCGGCGATACACGCAACAAAGAATCAATTAAAGAAACGGTGAATGAACGCGACCCGAATATTGATGATTTCTACGGAAAACGCGATAAATATGCCGTTGACAAGCTCGACAAAAAAGAATACGAAGATCTCCAGGCCAAATTGACACCTGAGCAGAAGAAATTGCTCGAAAGCAAAAAGCATTTCTACGAATTATCGTTTACCGACAAAGGCGGATTGGTGACGCCAGTAATCATTCAGGCAACATTTAGCGACGGTACTACAGAAGTTATCCGCATACCTGCTGAGATCTGGAAAATGGACCAAACTACGGTAACCAAAGTGTTTATTTTCGACAAAGAAGTGAGTTCATTCCAGTTGGATCCGTTCCTGGAAACCGCGGATTGCGATGTCAACAACAACGCCTATCCTCCGGTGCAAAAACCAACGCGTTATCAGTTATTCGAGCAAAAGAAAGCCACTGAAAACCCGATGCAGCGCCAAAAGCGATTGGAAGGACAATAGAATTAGAATGATTTAATTGAAAATGTAAAATTGAAAAGATTTAAGAAATCCTCCTTTTCAATTTTACATTTTCATTTTTCAATTAACCCAACCTATTCCAAAGTGAACTGGCATGAACTAAAAAACGGACGCTCCATTGCAATCGATGCCGAAACGTTTTATGTGAAAGCGAAGAATAAAGCTGAAACTGAAGCGAAACAAACACTTTTGTTTTATCCATCAAAAACAATCTTCTTTCAGATCGATGATCGAACGAATTGGATTCAGTTTGACGGACATCGGCATGATTTTGAGACGCAGGAAAAACGTGATGCTTTTATTCTATCACTCAACGAATGTTTTCCTCAAGCGCATGCAATTGATGCTCGTCAAAAAGAGAAATATCCGTACAAACCACAGATAGTGGGGTTAATTGTAGTGAATGTAGCACTGATAGTTGCGTTGTCGTCTCGCGGTTCTTATTATGACAGTTCGGGAATGGGACGTAGAGTTGGTCCCGGTGATTTTGCAAATCTGTTGACGGCAATTCCCTTGGGTTTTCTACTTACAGGATATTGCGTATTTTCGATAGCCGTGTTTATCAAGATCTTTCGCACGTCGGAACGCTTACAACACGAAACCATTTATCAAGTAACGAAACGATAGGATCAATTCCAATTTTACTAGTATCCTCCTTTTCAATTTTACATTTTACATTTTCAATTTTCAATTTTCAATTTCTGTTCAGTTCAATCAACGTAATCTCCGGATAAATCCCCACTCTTCCCGGGAAACCAAGATATCCAAAACCGCGATTCACGTACAAATACTGTTTTCCTACCTGATACAAACCAGCCCATTTTTTGTAACGAAACTGCACCGGACTAAATTTGATTCCAAAGCGTTCGATCCCGAATTGCATGCCGTGCGTGTGTCCGGATAAGGTAAGATCGATTCCCGTGCCAATTACTTGCTCATCAAAGTGCGACGGATCGTGCGATAACAAGAGTTTAAATGCTCCTTTGGGAATAGATTCTGTGGCTTTTTCCAGGTTGCCACTCTGACGAAAAGGAGCTTTCCCCCAATTCTCTACGCCAATAAAATAAGCGCCCTCGCCTTCCGAGCTAATCTGTACTTGCTCATTGAGTAAGGGCGTAAATCCGATTGTTCGGTGCATTTCAATAATGGCTTTCAGGTTTTCCTGTTTGTGAATATCTGCTTCCCAAGGAACGTAATCGCCGTAATCGTGGTTGCCGAGAATACTGAACTTGCCTTTTGTGGCTTCAATCTGCAAAAACAACGGTTCCCAACCGTGCATTTCAGATGTAATATTGTTTACTAAATCTCCGGTAAACAACACGTAATCAGGTTTTAGCGCATTGATCTGATCAATTGCCTTTTGTACGCGGTGTGTTTGGTTGAAAAAACTTCCGACGTGAATATCACTGATCTGAACGATGCGCAAGCCATTCAACTCTTCCGGCAAGTGTGCGAAATCCAACTCTACAGTGTGCGTTTTCCAATTCCAGCGCCCCCAAAAGATCCCAACCAAAATGGCAATTAAAATACTAGCTGAAACGCCCCAGCCTATTAGTTGAATGAGTTCACTTCCGGTAATGAGGTAAAGCAGTCCGAAGAGAAAATAACCGAGAGTGGGAACTCCCGAAGCAATCATTAGCCCGAAACCATAAAATCCTTTGCGGTAATCGGTGGTTTGCGCACGACGGAAATTGCGCATCATCACGGTGATTCCTGTTATAAAACCGACTAATTGAATGGCGGCAATGCTAATGCCAATTGGATTTCCGGTGGCGAATAATTGTACTGAAAACAATGCTTGTGCGCCAATTGCGAATGTAAGAATGAGTAAAAAGACCTTGCCCATGTGTATGTAGTATTTACGAATAAAAATTGGTGATGTAAAAGTAAACTTCCTGCTGATTGCTAAGAGTTTTAACTGCTAATGTTCGTTAAAAACAGCGTTTCATTCAATCAACACGAAACTGTGTAAAACTTGCACGTTCAAAAACAAACATTATGGCTATATTGGTACAAACTTTTCACTATGAGTCACAATTTGTATATAGTTCCGCACGATCTAACCTCAGTTGGAGATACAGCTCTTGAATATGCTTTATTCTTAGGTAATCACGTACGTACAGAAGTGATGGTGCTTAATTTGGTCGACAACAAAGCGAAAATTGCCCCAACACAGCAAAAACTCGATGCGATCGTAGCTTCAAAACAAATTCCGGCTAACGTAAATGTGACGGTGAATGTAGCAATGGGCGATATTTTCTCGGATATTTCCAAAATTGCCAATAAAGAACGCGCGCAACTCATTATCATGGGGACTCATGGAGCGAAAGGTTTTCAAAAACTCACCGGAAGCTATGCCATGAAGGTAATCACGAGTTGTGATGTGCCTTTTATGATTGTTCAAGACGGAACCAAACATGTGGAAATCAAGAACATTGTAGTACCGATTGATTTAACGAAGGAAAGCTTGCAGATTGTGAGTCCGGCTGGTGATTTAGCGCGCATTTTCGACGCCACAGTTCACGTTATCGGTGAGCGCCACAACGACGAAGGACTTTCAACTCAAACCAAAAACCGTGTATTGTTGATTCGCAATAAATACGATGAAAAAGGTGCCAAATGTGAAGTTCACTTGTTGAAGAATGGTGGATCGTACTCAAAAAAGATCATGCAATATGTAAGTGAAGTGGGCATCAACGTTATTGCCATTGCATACCATTCCGAAAGTTTACTGCCTCAGTTTGATTCATTTGCACAGTCCTTGATTACCAATGAATTGAAATTGCCATGTATGATTTTAGCAGCGAAGCAATCCGGGAATTTGTACTTCTAACGATAGAATCAGGTTTTCTTTTTTTTCACCACAAAGCCACAAAGGTTTTTTTGATGATCGAGACGTGTTAAGGCCACAAAGGTGACCTACCTAAATCCCTTTGTGCTCTTTTAACACGTCAAATTAAACTTTTTCTTTGTGCCTCCTATGTTTGTCTCAGTCATTAATTTTACACAAAAGTGAAAAGGAGAGAGAGCACATTTGTGACTAAACAACCTTGAAGGAATGTTCACACAAAGACATAGCCTCCTCCTTTTTATCTCTTAGAGTTTGAACAGAATGTAAGGAACTATCGAACGAATGATTGTATCCAGAATATCCAATTAGGAGAAAAGACGAAGGGAGATATTCACTTTTAAATTTAACACTTGAAAGATGAATGTTTTGAAACAAGTATTGGGTGTAGATGTTGCACAAAAGGAACTGGTTGTAACTTTAGGACGACTGAACCAACAACTAGAGGTAGAACTTTATTCACACAGGAAGTTTGCTAATAAAGAGACTGGTTTTGCAGCACTATTGAAGTGGTTGAAGAAGAATACAATTGAAGGTGTTTCACTACGCGTTGTGATGGAAGCTACAGGAGTTTACCATCAAAAGTTTGCTTATTACCTGGATGATCATCAGATTGATCTTACGGTAGTTTTACCTAACAAAATCAGTAATTACATGCGTACTTTATCAGTAAAGACGATCACTGATGACACCTGTGCTGATGCTATTACATTGTTTGGATTAGAACGTAAACTGGAAAACTGGAAACGACCAAAGAAAATTTATAGAATACTACAACAGCTAACTCGAGAGAGAGACCAGATTGTTTGTGAACGTGTGGTGATCAAGAATCAGATCCATGCTGAAAAAGCAGAAGCAGCCCCCAACACTAGAAGTATTAGCCGATTAACGCAAAGACTTCGGTTGATGAATAAACAAGAAAAAGAAATCAAACTAGACATTGAGGAATGCCTTAGGAGTGATCAATCAGTTAAAGATATCGTTGATACAATCTGTACTATTCCGGGTATAGGAACCTTAACCGCAGTGATAATTCTTGCCGAAACAAACGGTTTTGAATTAATTAGAAATAAGAAACAACTCACCAGCTATGCAGGTTTAGACGTAAAGGAAAAGCAATCAGGAACATCAGTAAAGGGTAAGACCAAAATTTCTAAAAGGGGAAATCGTCATTTAAGGAAGGCGATGCATTTCCCTGCCCTTGTTGCTATAAGACATGACGAGTATTATAAAGAACTGTTTGCGCGATTAGTCTCTCGACATGGAATCAAAATGAAAGCAGCCACTGCTGTACAGCGAAAATTACTTGAACTGACCTACATTTTATTCAAAAATCAAACCGTATACGACCCAGAAAAATCCAACTTAAACAAGAAAGAGTGGCAACTGCAATAGTTGACCACTCTTTACAAGCTAGCTCAAGGCCGCTTTGAATATCAAATATAAAGAAAATTGAGATTTCTCTTGGATGTTAACACAGAATCTTTGTG
>JBILJP010000538.1:0-2725 GCA_044377135.1 Fluviicola sp. | reverse complement strand
TGAAAAAAGCCTTCAATTCCTGGTTGGAACTGATTCTGGTTGCCAATTCAATGCTCCGGTGAATGGGTTGCGTAGAAATTATATCACTACTGCCGCACAACAGATCGTTATGGATATTCGGATTGGAACTAACACGGTATTTCTGACATGTCTTTTGCAAGCGACCAAACCAAATCATGGCAAAAAAGTCGTTCAACAAGGGCGCTTTCCACTCATTGAGCAAGGTTTTTTCAAAATTGACATACAATTGCATGAGTTCGTTGGCATTTTTCTGCTCATACGAAATCTGTTTGTATTGGGCGATCGTAGCATTCAGCAAGACCATGAATTGTTTTCGTTTTCGTGGCAAAGCCCTGTAACGCGCAAACATTCCAAACACCATTTTCACAATACTCCACCACGCTTTTCCTTTCGACAATCGGTAACTTTCCGGAATATCAAACCGCTCTTTCACTCCCATCATGTTTTCCATAAAACGCGCGTTGATGCTGTATCCTGGAAGCATGGCCAACATGTGGTACCACGATTTTAAGTTGTAGTAAACTCTGCCGTTGATCAATCCAAGTGTATTGGCAAAAACGTTTTCATTGGCGTTAATCACCCGTTCTTCCACGCCCAAATAGCGACTAAACAACCTGTAGGCACCTTCGTATGATTTGCTGATGAACGAAAACGTCAGCGGTGTTGTGACTCCGGGATACGATTCAATGATATTGCTATTGTCCCATAAAATATAATCACCCGAAAGATCCGGAATGCGATTCAGGTTGGTAATGGGGCGCGTTTGCAATAAATAAATAGCGTTTTGATACACCGCAAACTCCATATCCTGCGGTTTTCCATACGCTTTTGCACAACAAAGCAAAATGTCTTTTAGTTGAAGGATGTATTGATCCGATAGAGTTGAAACAGTTTGTTTTTCGAGCGGAACAGCGGTTTTAACCGTTCCTGTAAGTTGTTCGGTATCGAGTAAAATCTGTTCGGTTTTGACAGCCAGATTTCGTGTGATTTCTGTTCCGTGAACGTGAAAATTATCAGCGTCTAATTCACCGGAAACCAAGCCTTCACCCAGCCCGAAAACGGCACTGATCAATTGTTCATTGCGATTGCCCGAAACCGGATTGATTCCGAAAGCAACACCTGCTACTTCTGCCGGAATCATTTCCTGAACAATAACCGCTAAGCCGAATGATTGCTGTAAATTATTGGTGTTTCTGTACTGAAATACACGATCGGAAAAAGCAGAAATCCATACTTTTTTGATCTTCTCAGCGATGTTTTGTTTGGTCACGAATAATTCAGATTCAAACTGACCTGCAAACGAAAAGTCACTTCCATCTTCATCCAAAGCCGACGAACGAACCGCAAAATATTCCGTTGAAGGAAAATGCGCTAACACGTTCTTAATGAACGTTTCTGAAAGCTCCATTTGCTCAATGAATCGCACTACTTCTGCATATGATTTTGAACGCGTTTCCTCAGGAACCAAGCTCACCAATGTTTCTTGCGGAATCACCACCCACGAAGGTACATTCATGCCCAATTCTTTCAGTCGAAACAAATTGCGCGCCTTTCCGCCAATGGTCAATCGCAATGCCAATTCACTTTCCGAATCACTGATGTACAGATTATTGTTCATGATCATTAAATTGGATTAATAGTGGGCAATCAGTTGTTGAATCATTGGAACTCCTCCCAAAGTAAGGTACATTCCGATTGTCCAAAGAGCGGAGGAAATCTCGATCATTTTAGAACGTTTTTTTGTCATTTTCGACAGGAATACTATTCCCGGAATGGCGCACAACACAAAGATTCCACTGAGAATAGCAATACCCAACCAACCGTGTCCGGCAAACAATGAAGCTGCAATTGCGGCAGCTAACGTAATGGCCAACATTGCTACCCAGGAGTAAACAGATTTGTGCACACCAAGCATAGACGAATACGTGAGTACGCCTTCAGCTTCTTGTTCGGGAGTTCGTATTTTGCGCCCAATTTCCAGCACTATTCCATTCATGTAGGAAACGATGAAGAAGAAAATCAATCCTTTAGGTGGAGCCACTCCCTCGATCATCCAGTCGATTCCACTTGCATACATATCGATGAGCGGAATGATAAACATGTGCGAAGTGACGTACCAAAACTGGTGTTTTTTCAACCATTCGGGAATGAAAAACTCTTTCCCCATAAGCGATAAATACCCGACCACAATGGCAAACATGATGAGCAATTTCGGGAAGAACCAGGCATTCACCCCGACCTGAAGTATCACCAAAATCACCCCGAGAATAAACAATTCACGCAAACGGATCAATCCTCTGGGAACTGGTAAATTTTTGCGGTATTTGGCATCGTCTTCGGCATCTTTGAATTCATCGAAAATGCGGACTAATAAAAACAGAGTGATGGTGGTGAAAATAGCAACCGCAAAAGCTGTCCAGCTCACAAAACCTTCGGCTCCGCGACAAATACGCGAATACGAAATAGCAGAAAAACTAAACGATGCCACCAATAAGCCATGTCCGAGAATCGGGAATCGTTCTTTCTGATACTGGTAAAATCGGACAATAAACGGAGCTTTGTTTGCCGCTTCGTCACTGAATTCGTTGGTTGAAGTCATATCATTGAATTAAAGTCGCTACACCATACAAAGAGCCAATATACTGCACCCGCTGCAATATAGCTATCGAATCGATCTAAAAAACCACCGTGTCCGGGAAGTAAG
>JBILJP010000184.1:0-9585 GCA_044377135.1 Fluviicola sp. | reverse complement strand
CATAAAACATTCATCTGCTTCGTTGTATTTCGCAGAGATGACTCGCCATCTCTACTCTATACGCCTAACATCTGAACATTTTATGAATTTCTGACGGGTATTCTTATCCCGAACTCACGTTAAATACAATACCATATCCTCATTTTTTACGAAGCGGAAACGGCCTGCAACAATAGGAGCAAAGCGCAACGATTTATTCTGATCAATGAGCACACTCGCTAAAGGTCCGGCTTCAAACTCAACCGCCGATTTTTTCCCGATTGGCAATCTGAACGCGCGGTACTGCAATCCGGCACCTAAGGTAGGTGAGGCGCGTTTGGAAACCAGTTCACCGTTGATAATGTATTGCCTGCTTTCGGTTGGGAGGTTAAAGAAAATGGGAATCCTGAGTTTTTTGTCGGGACGTAATTCTGCAAAAAACAGCTTGGCATTGGTGGGCACTATCACTGCTTCTTCTGTTTGAATGTCTTGCAGTTTGGAATCGGAGACAAACAAAATGCTTTGCCCAAGGCTGAGCTCGAAGTAGTGCTTGTTTTTTTTGGTGGAGTCGATGGAAACCTCCATTTTTTCAATGGTGTCATTTTGCGCAAAAGCAGTGGAAATGATACCTGTAAAAACGACAAAAACAAGCGTTAGCAGGCTCTTAGAGTAGTTTTGATTCATGGGTAAATTTTGAACAATGTAGCATTTTTCCGAAGAACAAACACGTTCAAACTATACGATTAGTGTGGAGCGATGTAATAAGAGGTAAGCGTGCGATCATGGTATGGAGCGCCTGCGTAAGAAATGTAATGTTTGATAAGACCTACATTTCTGGCGTAGTAATAATCATTTGTCCAATAAGGACCACTTGATATATTGTAATAGAATATTTTGAGGTAATTATAGACATGGATAATATCATAGTAGATTACACCATTTATTTCCATTGAATCAAGATGCTCGGTAACTTCTCTAGTATTTGTGATTTGATGGGCATCTGGGTTGTTTGGAGAAGAAGGAACTTCTTTTACATAATGCCAAATAACCCCCAGATTCGTTGCCAATAATTGTAACACAGAAGTTGTATTGTAACCAACAGTGCTAACCTTCGATTCAAACGAAATAAACCCGAAAGTGGTTCGTGGAAGAATCTGTTTGTCTTCGTGAACCGTGACGCAATTTCCTGCATAAGTGTTGTTGACAATAGAGACGGTTGCCCAGTTAAAACACGAATCGGTAAAACCATCGTCATACGCCCACCACGAACCCGGATAGGCCATGATGTAATCGGAAGGATAAACGGTATCGAAACTGTAGTTTTGAATAAAGGTAGTATCGCAGGGTGGCGGACCGTACCAGTCTTCCACAGTGTCTTTTCGGCATGATTGAACGCTTACAGCTAACAACAGTAGCAAGAATAAGCTGATGAAGGATAGGTATGTTTTCATACTTAAGGTGATATGGACTACAACGAAAGGTTGGAAATTTTGACAATTAAATTCTTCCGTAATCCCGATACACTGCGTTGCAAAAAGCAACTGGTTATCGGGACAAGTTATTGCGGGATTACTGAATTTAAATAACTTAAAATCAATTGTTTGCAATCATACCATATCCCATCCAGCCACAAAAATCGGCTTCGAATTCAGTTCATCCAATTGTAACCAGTTTTTGCGCAATACCACCACATCAACCGGTGTTTGAGAAGTCAGTTTGTGCAGCATTCCCCAATTAACACAGTATTTGGCTTCGCGCCACAAAGATTCACGGCGGTCTATCCACCACAAAATAACGTGCTGGTTTTCCTGCTCTAAAATTCCTTCAAAAAAACGACTCAATACATCAGAATCGTTGTTTTGGATACAAACAGCTTCGGGTACAATGAACCGATGGTTTTTGGGTTGAATGATTTTGCGTAAGCCTGGTATGAAAGGAACGATTTTGGTGAGTAAACCTCCAATTGTTCCGGGTAAACGTTCAATAACCCAATTGGCTTGTGTGATTTTGGCAAAAGCAATCAATTCATTTGTTTCACTGAACATGCCGTAATAAACCGGATTCTCGCAATGCTCAGGAACAAAATACGCATGGCATTTTTCAACCTGTTGCAATTTTGCTTCAATCAATTCTGCTTCGGTTAATTTCCGCACTGATGTTTGTGCTTTTGGTTTCACACGACTGAACGTTTGCGTCACTAATTGAGCTTCTGTTCTAAAACCGAATTGCTCTGCCATCCATTTACTCCGTTCGTTTTTCGGATCGATGTAGGCATACAATGTTTCGGGAGCTTCGCCATAATTGCCATCAAAGACTTCCTGGTAAAAATTGGCAATTTCTTGTTTCAGACGTGAACGGGCACGGTCAGCGTGTTGTCCGTTTATAGAAGCTTGTTTCTGACCGGAAAAGGCAAAATAGCGCACGTACCAATGGGCTTTCCGGCGACAAAAAGTGACATTTCCCTGCACTTTTCCATCTTTTTCCACCGACAAAAACAACGGGTCTTCCGCTTCAAAAATGCGTTTTTTAGTATCCAAATGACGGTAACGGGCACCATTGGTTCCGAGTGTTGTTTGGGTCAATAGATCCAATAGCGCCGGGGTTGCTTCATAGCGAATCGTAAATCTTGACGAAAGCGGCATTTCAGTAAGCGTTTAATACAATTTGTTCGGCATCTTCGGGAGTCAATAACTGACGTTCACCCAATCCTGTCCAATTTCGTTCTTCGAAACGTTTGCGGATAATTGCTGCTGTTTCAGCATACTCAGACGTATAATCGGAAATGTGCGTTGCTACGCCCAATGATTTAAAAAACTGTTCCGTTTCCACTATGGCTTCCTGAGCGACTTCATCATCGGTTCCGGTTTTGTGCCAAACCCTGCGACCGTATTGCGCCAGTTTCGCTTTTTTACGTTCGAATTGTTGTTCGTATAAACGCGGAGCAATAATGGCGAGCGTTTGCGCGTGGTCAATGCCATGTAAGGCGGTCAATTCATGACCAATCATGTGTGTTGCCCAATCGGTAGCTACACCGCAACGAAGCAAACCGTTCAAGGCTTGATTGGCGCACCACATAAGGTTGGATGCTAATTTATAATCGGCCGGATTTTCTACTACGCCTTGGCCTATTTCTAATAAAGTCGATAAAATTCCTTCAGCATATCGTTCCTGCAATAAATTGTCGGAAGGAAACGTGAGGTATTGTTCCATGGTATGCGTAAAAGCATCAATCACACCGTTGGCCAATTGTCGTTTGGGCAATGTAGCTACAAACGTCGGATCCATGATCGCAAATTTCGGGAAGAATAACGGTCCGCCCATGGTGCGTTTTTCTTTCAGCGAAGAGCGACTGATTACAGCGCCCGAGTTAGACTCCGATCCGGTAGCAGGTAGCGTGAGAATACATCCGAAAGGAACGGCATTGGTGAATACTTTCCCCGGTTCGCGCAACAACACTTCCCATGGATCACCCGCATAACCAACCGCTCCGGAGATGAATTTCACGCCGTCGATAACCGAACCACCACCTACAGCTAATAGAAAACCGATGTTGTGTTCTCGGATGTAAGTCACGGCTTGCATGAGGGTGTCAAATTCCGGATTGGCTTCAATTCCTTTGAAAAAATGCAGATCAAATGCCGAAAGTTCCCCTTTGAGACGATCTAAAAATCCGGATCGTTCAATGGATCCGCCACCGTAAAGCACGAGGACCGATTTACCGCCATAATGACTGGTAATCAGGTCAGAAACGCGATTCATTTGGTCTTTCCCAAACACAATGGTTGTGGGTATTGTAATCTCAAAATTATTCATGGCGAAAGTATCGAGCAAAGATACGCAACAATTAAAATCCCCACCTAATTTTTGGGTTTATTTGTGCGAACTGAAACAAGCCTTGTTTCCCCACCAACTATTTTTTCATGCCAGCTATCCGACATGTTTTGTCTCCCACGAATCATCCTGAGGCTGGCACCCTCGTATTTATTATGCTCTATTTTTGCCACGAATAAACGAATGGACTAGCTGTGTACAATTTATAGCGAATCAGACTTTGTCTGTCTCACTAATTTTCAGACTATCCTTTCGATGGAAATAACGTTCCCATTCGCCTTAATCAATATGGAGTGTCATTCTTTTATTCTTGGCGGAAAATGACCAAGTCAATCTGATTATTTCTACAGCCATATAGCGTGTCCATTAGGCTTGTCAGCCTCAGGATGATTCGCGGGAAACCTTTTCCCAGCCACATCTTTTTTTGCGGTAGTTGTTTCAAAAAGATTTGTTTTTGTAGTTTTGTATTTTTAACCATATGGTTAAACTATATAATTAAACCATGAAGTTAATCGATTCCAATACGGAGGAAAAAATTCTGGAGGCTGCAAAAGCAGTGTTTATGGCGCATGGACTCTACGGTGCGCGTATGCAGGATATTGCCAACAAAGCGGGTATTAACAAAGCCTTGTTGCACTACTATTTCCGCAACAAAGAAAAATTGTTTGATCAGGTGTTTGAAGGAGCTTTGGCGAAATATTTTGAGCAGATTCAAGTGTTTTCAGACACCAGTCTTCCTATCAAGGAGCGCATTTTCAAATACATTGAAAACATCATCGATTTTTTGTCGGAATACCCGCAAATGGCCATGTTCATTATCAAAGAGATTAGCATTAATCCGGAGTTGTTTCACCAGAAAGTGATCCATCTGAAAAAAGAAAAGGGCGTAACACTTGTGGCTCTGTTGCAAAGTGGTATGGAAACAGGCGAAGTTCCGAAGCTGGATGCCGTGATGTTTCTCATTAATCTTCACTCGCTGTGTAGTTACCCGTTTTTGGCCGCTCCTATTTTTAAAACGATCTGTGTAAAAAGCGGCATCGATTGGGCTGACCCGAACAATGAAAAATTAAAAGCCTCCGTCAAAGAATTCGTCACCGTTAAATTGCAACAACACACTTGAGATTATGAGAAAACTATTTTTTCTAACACTTCTAACAACCCATTTCGCTTTTGGTCAAGAAACCAATTTAAGGCTAGATTCATGTGTGGCGTGGGCCAAAGCCAATTATCCGCTGCTCAAACAATCGAACCTGGTGAATGCAACTTCAGAGGCAAATTTGTTGACAATCAGAGAAAATTGGTATCCGAAATTGACTTTTCTTGCTAAAGGAACTTACCAAAGTGAGGTGGTTTCGTTCAATATCCCGGGCATTACTACCAATTTCCCACACGATTCTTACCTAACGAATGTCAGTTTGGATCAAACGGTTTTCGATGGTGGACAAACCAAAATGCAAAAACAGATTGAGCAAATAAATGCCGGTTTGGAAGTGCAAAAAAACGAGGTTGAATTGTACAAATTGGTGGAACGCATCAATCAAATTTACGTCAATATCTTGTTGGGTCGCGAAAACCTGAATGTGCTGAATACCTACAAAAACGACATCGATAATCGTCGTAAAAAACTGGCTGCCGGCCAAGAAAACGGTTTGGTGTTGCAAAGTACCTTAGACGAATTGGATGCCGAATCACTGAAAACGGAACAATCCATCATTGAAGGAAAAGAAAACCTTGAATCAATGTACCGTGTACTGGCATTTTACATTGCCAAGCCGGTGAATGAAAACAGCGTATTGACAATGTCTCCGTTGGGCGGCACAACCGATTCAGATGCCATTCTACGTCCGGAAATGAAAATGTTCAGTCTTCAGGAATCGTTGTTAGAATCGCGTTATCAGTTGACCAACAAATACGCATTACCAAAAATTTCGGTCTTCGCGGGAATGAATTACGGTAGGCCGGGTCCTAATTTCATCAACCAAAACTTGCGTTTTTTCGGCGATGCAGGGTTGTCTATCAAATGGAACATCAGTTCGCTGTACGGACTTTCACGCGAGAAATTGAAGTTTTCGCTTAGTCAGGAAATGGTAGCTGTGCAACGTGAAGTATTCTTGTTCAACTTAAACACCAATCTGACCAATCAAAAAGCACAGATTGTTTCGCTGCAGGAAATCATTACCAAAGACAAGCAAATCATCGAAAAGCGCCACAACGTTACGCAAACGGCTTCGGCTCAATTGGAAAACGGGAAAATTACCGTTACCGAGTATTTGACGCAATTAAATGCCGAGTTACAAGCCACGTTGAATCAGAAGATTCACGAAATCCGCTTGATGAATGCTACATCTACTTACAACACGACTAGAGGAATTACGAATTTTTAAAGAACACCCTTATGGAAAACGCAACAGAAACAACAGCTCAGGAACAACCCAAAAAGGGCAAGAGTAAATTAAAAATCATTTTAGTCATTGCCACGGTAATCGTTGGGATTGGATTGACTTATTTCTTAATGGGTGCCAATTACGAAACCACCGACAATGCGCAATTGGATGCTGATATCATTCCCATTCGGTCAAGTGTTTCGGGATACATCAAAACCATTCATTTCACCGATAATCAGGAAGTGAAAAAAGGACAATTGTTATTTACAATTGATGATACGGAATTAAAAACCCGCGTGGCGCAAGCACAGGCAGCACTCGAAAATGCGAAAGCAAACCTGATTTCAGTGCGCGGTAATGCACGTGCTACCAGTCAGAATGCAGATGCGGCCATGCTTTCAACTTTTACCACCGAGCAAACAAGTGGTGTGGCTAAAGCCCGTTTAACAAAAGCGCAAGAAGATTACAAGCGCATCAAAAACATGTTTGCCGCCAAAGCTGCAACACAAGCTGAATTGGATGGTTCAAAAGCAGAATTGGACGTGGCTCAGGCGCAATACAATGCTGCTATGAGTCAAATCAAATCGGCATCGGCACAATCAATGGGTGTTCGTTCGCAAGCTACCGCTCAAGAAGCATTGATTGCCTTGGCTGAAGCCTTGGTAGCACAACGCGAAGCTGAATTGATTCTCGCTAAAACACAATTGGATTATGCAACCGTTGAAGCACCTTGTGACGGATTGGTTTCAAAACGTACGGTTGAAGTAGGTCAGTTCATCACGATTGGTCAACCGCTTTGTTCAACCATCGATTTGTCGAGTTTGTGGATCACTGCCAACTTTAAAGAAACGCAAGTAGATCGCATCAAGCCCGGGCAAACCGTTGACATTAAGGTAGATGCTTATCCGTCATTGAAAATTCACGGAAAAGTGCAATCGTATATCGGGGCTACCGGAGCAAAATTCTCGTTGCTTCCGCCGGATAATTCAACCGGAAACTTTGTGAAAATCGTGCAACGTGTACCGGTGAAAATCTCCATTGATCAATTGACGAAGGAAGAAACACGCATGCTTTTTCCGGGATTGAGTGCATATGTTTCCGTAAAAGTGAAGTAACACGTGGAGATTACTGCGAATAAAATACCGGAAATCGTTTATCCGACGGGATCTACCAAATGGATTTTGATTCTCACGGCTATCAGTTGCGCCATTCTGGAGTTGCTCGATACCACGATTGTCAATGTTTCCCTGCGTGAAATAAGCGGAAGTATCGGTGCCACCACAACAGAAATTGCCTGGGTTGTAACGGCCTATGCCATTTCGAATGTGATCATCATTCCGCTCACGAGCATGCTCTCCGATTTTTTCGGAAGGCGTGTCTACTTTACTGCTTCCGTAATCATTTTCACCTTTGCTTCGCTGATGTGCGGGTTTTCCACCAACTTGTGGTCGCTCGTGTTCTGGCGCTTTGTTCAGGGACTCGGAGGAGGAGGTTTGTTGTCTACCGCGCAAACCATTATCATCGGGGCGTTTCCACCTAATAAAATCGGAACAGCCAATGCGGTTTTCGGTATGGGAATCATTCTGGGGCCAACATTTGGTCCAACATTGGGTGGTTTGATTACCGATAATTTTTCGTGGCACTGGGTGTTTTTCGTAAATATTCCGATCGGAATTGTGGCGACGATCTTGTCATGGCGATTTGTAACCGATAGGCCGGGAGCTGTAAAACCGCGAAAGATAGACTGGTGGGGCATTTTCTTTCTGGTCGCTGCTATTGGTTCACTTCAATACGTACTGGAGGAGGGTACCGCGCACGATTGGTTTGAAAGTACGGAAATCGTTGTGCTCAGTATGGTTGCTTTGTTAGGACTCGGCGCATTCATTTACCGGGAACTTTCCATCGATTATCCGGCGGTGAATATTCGGCTTTATCGCAATTACAACCTCGCGATGGGAAGTTTGATGAATTTCATGCTCGGACTCATGTTGTTCGGAACGGTGTTTATCTTCCCGCTTTTTGTGCAGATATCGCTTGGCTGGACGGCAACGCAAACCGGTGTGTTTATGATTCCGGGAGCCATATTTACCGCATTTTCCATGCCTGCCGTAGCAGCTATGATGGGGAAAGGGGTTAATCCGAAACGCATCATTATAGTAGGGATTTTTCTCACCTTCTCGTTTTTGATGATGCTGTCTTTTTCTTCTCCCGACTCAAGCGAAGGCGATTTTTACCTGCCGTTTATCTTGCGAGGAGTGGGAATGGCATTTATGATGGCGCCCATCTTATCGCTGGCAGTTGCCGGTTTGGAAGGAAAAGACATGACACAAGCCGTTGGTTTGGCCAATATGATTCGTCAACTAGGCGGTTCGGTTGGAATTGCATTGATCAACGTATTCTTATCCAATAAAAATGCGGAAGTGCGCGGAAGTATGGTGAGTTACGTGAGTCAGTACAACCAACCTGCACAAGATCGTTTGGCGGCGTTCACCCAAAATTTCCTGGCGAAAGGATATTCATTGGAAGATGCCGAAATGTTGGCGTATAAATCAATGGAAGGAGCGCTTTTCAAACAACAAGCAATTGTGAGTTACGATCAGGGATTCTTTATGGTAGGTATGCTTATTTTGATTTGCGTACCGATTGTATTCCTTATTCGATATAAAAAATCTGCGAAAACCGCTGTGGTGTCGGATCATTGAGATCAGTGAAGAAAGATGCGGCTATTCGAAGGATGAAAAGGCTGTCCGGTTTAAGGGCAGCCTTTTTGTTTGAATTTCGCACTAATTTGAAAAGATTCTTGTAGAAGTAGGTTCAGATTATGTGTACAAATACGACCTCATTCGAACGCTCATAAGTGAGTTGATTCATTTCGCGCTCAAATTGCAACCTTCAGAAAATGTGTACAAACATCCCGATTCCAATTCCCGATTAACATCTGTTTTTACCGAATTACTTGAGCGGCAATTTCCCATCGAATCAACACAGCAACGGTTCGAAATGCGTTCTGCCAGTGATTATGCGGAACAACTTTCCGTGCATGTCAATCACCTCAATCGCGCCATCAAAGAAACCACCGGAAAAACTACTACGCATCAGATTTCTGAACGCATGATCCGCGAAGCGAAAGCCTTACTGAAACATACAGGTTGGAACGTTGCCGAAATAGCCTATTGTTTGGGGTTTGAAGAACCCGCACATTTCCATCATTTTTTCAAAAAACAAACCGGAATTACGCCAACGGCTTTTCGGGTCAACTGAGTTGGTTTATTCATCCATTTCAGAATGTGAACGCGTTTCCCGCATCAGCACATACACCAACAACGAGAGCACAATACAACCTGTAATGTACCAGTAAAACCATGTTTCATGTCCGGCATCTTTGAGCCAA
>JBILJP010000183.1:0-9599 GCA_044377135.1 Fluviicola sp. | reverse complement strand
AAGTTTACCGAGCGACGAAAAGCACTGGGCGGAACCGTGATCATTATCAATAACTAATAGGGAGCAATCAATCGTCTTTTCGGCGAGATTCAGCCATTTCGCGGGTAATTAGCGGTAAGAAGATTTCCACTTGTACGCCACCCGAATTGCGCTCACGGATGAGGTAGCTGGCGCTGGTTTTGTTCATTTTATTGAGCAAGTAGAAACGATCGTTGATGATTTCAGAAGCACGCGCTGAGGAAACTGATTTTAAGCCTTTTCCGTTGTCATCAATGCGAATGCGCAATTCATGCTGCTGCTGTTTGAACGAAATGGTGATTTGTCCTTCGTGATCGAGGTTCTTGAACCCTTGTTCGATGGTGCTTTCGATAAACGGTTGCAGAATCATGGTTGGCAAACACACATCCGACTGATTGAGTTGTTCGTCGACTTCAAAACTGAACACAAAGTGTTGTTTCAACCGGTCGCGCTGCAATTCCATATAATAGGTCAGGAAATCAATCTCTTTGTCTAAGGTCAGAAAATCGTCGTGCGAACTGTCGAGCGTTTGTTTCATCAACTTGGTAAACGAAGCCAGTTTTTTCGCGATTGCAGTATTGGTAGGATCGTCAACCGCCATTTTCTGCAGGTTATTCAAGGCTTTGTAGATAAAATCGGGGTTGATTCGAGCGCGTTGCAAGCGTTGTTCCACTTCCAGGCGTTTCTGTTTCGAGCGAATGTTTTTCTGCCGGAAGATGATGATGATGTAAAACAATAACAAAGCCGAAATCACAATTCCTACAGTAATCAGTTTTGAGCGCAGGTTCCCAATTTCGCGCTGTTTGGTGAGCAATTTGCGATCTTGTTCGTATTCCGATTCGGTTTTTTCTTTGCGCACCCGGTGGTACTTGTCTTCCAACTCGCTAAAAAGCCTGTTGTTTTCTATTTTAAGCACGCTGTCGCGCATCAGTACTAAGTCTTCATAAACGGTCAACGCGCGCTCGTATTCACCGCTCAGTTTCGAGCAGTTGTACAGCAATTCCAAGGCGTTTTTCACCTTATACGGATTGGCAACCTGTTTTGCGTAAGTCAAACTTGAATCGGCGCAGTTATAGGCTTTATCGTACTTTTTCAACTCAAGGTAGATATCCGCCATATCCGAATAAATTCCCAAGCGTTCACTGGCATGTATTTCGGGTAAGGTAAAATACAGCGCGCTATCAAGGTAAATAAGTGCCTGACGGTAATTTTTCTCGTGGTATTGTTTGTCTTCCAATAGGTTATACCCGCGAATAAATCCTTCGGTATACTTGATGGTGCGTGCCAATTCGATACCAAAAGTGGCCATGTGTTCTGCAGAATCGAGTAGGGCAACATCGTTGGTTACCTGAAATTGGTAGTAATAACGCGCCGATAAATTGTAAAGCGATTCTACTTTGTTTTGACCGTTGGGCAACAATAAAACCAGCGGATGAGCTTGATTGAGGTAGGTTCGGGCGCGGTCTTCCTGGTTGATTTTGGATTGAGCGTTTGAAAGCGAAAGCAACACATGAGCCTGCAAGGTTTTGTTGTCTTGGCGAGTGAGGATTTTGTAAGCTTTATTGTAATGTTCGATGGCGCTTTCATACGAACCGACCCGCAGAAAATAATCACCGTAACTAATGGAATTTTCGAGGAAGTTGATGCCTTTACAATGAATGCTATCGAGCATAAACTTTTCGCGATCCAGGAGAATTTTCGCCCATTCGTAATTTCCCGAGCGGATAGCATGAACAGCTTTCAGGTGAACGGCGTATGATTTACACACCGTGTTTTTGCTCTTTTCGAAGGCTTTGCTTTCCTTGAGCAGTTGAATTTCCTGGTATTCGGTAACGGCGTCAAAATCGCGGCGTTTCACAAAATCTTCTACCAATTGGCAATCGCATTTCTTCTGACCGAAAGAAACAGGGGCAGTTGCGAGCAAGAACAAACCAATTAGCGCAATCTTCATGGGCTTCAAAAATCCACTCAAAGTTAGGTAAAATCTGTAGTAAAACGTTATTGACCACAAAGGCACAAAGGTTTTTTTGAAGTGAAAGCGTATTAAGGTCACAAAGGCATTCTAAACGAATGTTTTTTTACTCTTTTTGCACAGAATGATTTTAGCTGATTACCATTTTCAAAATTCTTATATTTCAATCAAAATTGAATCTAATTACTATGGATAAAGAATCTGTTTTAGATGCTCTTGATGAAGCTATCTATACAATGGAAAAACTTCTTGCAGGTAGGAATCCCTACAGTAATGAACGGCCTAATGATGTTCATGAGATTGATATGATAATTGGGATGAGAGAAGATTGGGGTATTTCTTGGCATGCTTTAAATGCAATAAAAAATCATGTTTCATCTATATCAGATGATGAATTTGAATCAGACGAAATTCAGGATACCTATGGTCGCTTTTTAGATATGGATTACAGCGACGATAATGAATATGATTCAAATTAGATTACTTAACAAATGAAGCAAAAATTTATAGAAGAGTTTTGGGAACTGGACAAAATCCAATCTGGTTCACCACCCGAAATTATGAGGAAAAGAGGTGTAGATTTTGAACGTTTAATCAATGATGTTTTAGAGGATGAAACAATATTATTAAAGCGTTCATACCATACGAGCGATAATCAATCTGAGCAAATTGATGGAGCTATCGAAATTTATAATCGAATTTTTTTGGTTGAGGTTAAATGGGTTTCATCAAATATGGCGGCGTCAGAGTTATATGGTTTTATTGGAAAAATAGAAAACAAATTCAGTGGTACTTTAGGTGTTTTCATTTCGAGAAATGAACTAACAAAAAATTTTATAGATGCATTAAATAAGGGCCGTCGGCAGTCTGTGATAGTTATCCATGGAAAAGATATTGAATTACTTTTTAGTCGGAAGACACCAATAATTAAGGAATATTTGACGTACTGTTTTAAGTTACTTTCTTATGATAATCGAACGCATCTATCCTTAGAAGATTATTAAGATTGTTTCTTCCTCACTATAACAAGATTTCAAATGAAAGTAAAACCGAGGTGGAAAAACATATATTAAAAGCTTTTAATGATAATTTTGATGATTGGGATTTTGAGAATAAACTTACAGAAATCATTGAAAATATTTGGCCACATCTTAGTGAAGCAACACAAAAAACACTCAAACAATGGTATCTAATTTTATTCATTAACAATTCAAGATTAGACCGATTTCCACAAAAAAGATTTGCAAAATATCTAATAGAACAAAAAATAACTTCGGCAGCAGAAATTGAGGAGTGGATTAGAAATCAAATTGAAGTAGCAAAGAAAAATTATTTGGGCTCAATTAATAAAGACACGATTTCATGGCTAACAAGTGCTTATTTTTCTTTAAGTCCTTATATATCTAAGTCTTGGAATCTTTTTCTTCAAAGTTTATAACTGGAAAAGAATTATCTCCTTTGTGTTCTTCTAACACGTCAAATTGTCCTTTTCCTTTGTGTCTTTTGTGGTGAAAAATCGTTCCATACAAAACCAAAAAGAGACACTACTTGCGGTAGTATCTCTTTCCTGACTGTGTTTACTTATGCTACGAAATCAGCCAACCTAAGCGTTAAAAATTGTATGTTAAACCAAACGTTAGCGGATATACTGCTGCAGTTTTGTCGGTATCGAATAACGGAAGCACGTTGTAGTTGGCAAATACTCCCCAATCCTTGTAACCCATTTTCACTGCGGCATCCAAACGGAAGGCGTTCAAGGCGTAAGATCCTTTTAGTTTTTCTTTGGTGTCGCGTTTGTCTTCTTCTATCGTGCGTTTTACACTAGACCCGATGCGCACTCCGCCAATCACTCCGGCAGCTAAGTAAAAACCTTCGTTGCCTTCTGCGGTACAAAACTCAACCATCAACGGAGCGGTAAGGTAAATAGCGCGCAATTTGTTTTTCTTGTAGTCGTTGATTGTATCTGTAGTTGCCCACAAAGAATCTGCGTTTACATTGAGTTGGTATTGTCTCAACCCGATTTGCGTCCAGTTAACTCCTAGACCTGTAGTGATTCCCACATAGTTTTTGTAGATTTTAAACTTGTGTTCCAACACGTTAAGGTTCCAGCTGAATGAATGACCCGGGTCGTTTTCCCATTGTGGATCGCTGGGGAAACTGCTTTTCATGGCGTCGTTGAGCAACAAGGTAGGTCCGAATTCCAAACCGGCCCAGTGAGCTTCAATTTCGGCTTGTTCTTCTTCGTCCGGTGCCGCGTCGATGGTATCGCCTTCGGCTACTTCTACATCTTGCGGAGAAATAATGATGATTTCTTTTCCTCCTACATTGATACGAGTTGTATCGGGTGTTTCTTGTGCGCTGATTGCTCCGATGAACAATAAACTGAATACGCTTGTGTAAATTGCTTTCATGTGCTCTATATTTTAATGTGTTTTTTCTTGTTGTTCGATTTTCAATCCGCTGATTGACTATCGTGCTGTTTGATTGTATGACCAAGTACGTGTCATTTTGTTACAGCAATTGCAAAAAAAAATTAAAATAATTTTTAATGATTTGTTTTTCAACTAGTTAAATTTCGGCTATTGTTTAATTATTTCGTAACAATTGGATCAACTACATGCTGTAATCTTACCGGAGAGAATCAATCTTTTAAACTAATTATGGAAATTGAACGTTTTCAGCATCTTAGATGTAGTTAGGTTACATGCTAAAACAACACTGCCATGAAAAACATCGGAATCAACGAGCCTTGCTCTGAAAACTGGAACGAAATGTCGCCGAATGAAAAAGGTGCTTTTTGCCAGAAATGTGCTACTCAAGTCTATGATTTTACCAACAAAACAAGTTTGGAAATCAAGCAAACATTGCGCGAGTTGATTGGTCAA
Organism: Fluviicola sp.; assembly: GCA_044377135.1. GTDB lineage: Bacteria > Bacteroidota > Bacteroidia > Flavobacteriales_D > Crocinitomicaceae > Fluviicola. The sequence continues at coordinate 4,724 of JBILJP010000183.1, read as the reverse complement.
CCGGTTTGTGGTAGAATTACCGGTCAGCAAGAAGCGGCACTCAACGCCGAGTTTGAATTGTGGAACCAAAAATCAAAACAGCGTTTGCAAAGCGCGTTGGTTTTTTCATTGATTGTGGTATTTGGGTTGACCTTGTTTAGCTGTTCACACGAACAAGACAATCAACAAATAGAGCAGTTGCAAGCTACTGCGATGAAGGCAATTGAACAACAACAAGCCGGAAAAGCTGATTTTACCAAAACACCATTATCTGCGTATTCGGTAGTGCAAGAAGCTAAAATGATTGAACCAAAAGTGGAAGAACTGTTGGTTTATGAGGAAGTTTTGTTGCAAGATATAAATCTCGATGAGGTAGAAATAAACGGTTTCACGGAGTATCATAGAGTTGGATATGGTGGTGCCATGGTAATCAGTGAAACATACCGCAATTTTTTAATGCAGGAAGTTGAATCTGTTTACGATGAGCAAGACCGTTTGATTCCAACTGAATTTTCTTCCATTGTATACCCCAATCCTGCGACTACTGAAACGACATTCGAATTGGCTGTTCCGGTAACGGGTCAGTTTGAGATCAACTTATTCGACATGAATGGTAAATTCATTCAATCCATTCACAGCGGTGAAATTCAACGTGGCACCTTTCAGCAGCAAATCAACTTGATGGATTTGAATTCGGGTATTTATTTGGTGACGATCGTCTCAAAAGATTACAAAGAAACGGTTCGCATCAGCAAGATCTAAAACCCTGAATCATGAAACACATTGGAATTCAAACTGCCTGTTCGGAAAATTGGAACGAAATGACGCCCACTGATAAAGGAGCTTTTTGTCAAAAATGCGTAAAGCAAGTGCACGATTTCACGAACAAATCTACCGGTGAAATCAAACAAGTGTTCCGTGAAATGATGGGTCAGGAAATTTGCGGACGCATGACCAAAGATCAGGAACTGGCGCTCAATGCCGAATTTGAAGCGTGGAAATTTCAATCGAAGCAAGGCTTTCAACGCGCGATGGTTTTTTCATTGATTGTGGTTTTTGGGTTGACGCTTTTCAGTTGTACCGATGAACAAGATGAGATAAAAGTCAAGGAAATTCAAGCAACGGCAATTCAGGCAATCAATCAGCAAAATTGGGGTACAGCACCGGAAATTTCTGAAGTAACCGGCGAAAAGATAGATTACGCTAACTTCCAAGTTCCGTATACTAATGCGTATGTTACGCGTGAAACAGAAGAAATCGATTATGTTGTTTACGGATCAATGTCGAAACAACAAGAACCAATCGTTTGTCAATTCATAAATTTAAATGATTTGGATTCTTATACAGTAGGTGATATTAGAATTTCAACGAGATATGTTGAATACTTGGTGGCTACTGAAACCATTCAGGAATACGATGATCAAGGCCGTTTGATTCCAACCGAATTTTCTTCCATTGTATACCCCAATCCCGCTACTACTGAAACGACATTCGAATTGGCTGTTCCGGTAACCGGTCAGTTTGAGATTAACTTATTCGACATGAATGGTAAATTCATTCAATCCATTCACAGCGGTGAAATTCAACGCGGAACCTTTCAGCAGCAAATCAACTTGATGGATCTGAATCCGGGTATTTATTTGGTGACGATAGTCTCAAAAGATTACAAAGAAACGGTTCGTATCAGCAAGATTTAATACAAACCCTGCCAAATAAAAAAGCCGATATCAGTTCATCTGGTATCGGCTTTTTGCTGAATAATTATTCTTTCCGTTTATTTCGGTGCTTTCTCAGGATCTAACAAATCGTAGAACTGATCCAATTTCGGCATAATGATAATGCGCGTTCTGCGGTTGATGGCTTTGTTTTCGGCCGAATCATTCGGTACCAAAGCATTGTATTCACCACGGCCTGCGGCAATCAAACGATTCGGATTGATATTGAAATCTTTCTGCAACGCGCGGGCAACTGAAGTAGCTCGTTTCACACTCAGATCCCAGTTGTCTTTCATGCACGAATTTTTGATCGGGTCGCTGTCTGTGTAACCTTCAATCATCACCTCCAAATCCGGGCGCGATTCAATGATTTTGGCAATTTTAGCCAATACATCGGATGATTTACCGGTCAAATCAGCACTTCCGCTCTTGAACAACATTTTATCCGAGAGGTTTACCATTACCACAGTTTTGTCCACTTTCACCTCGATATCCTGATCGTCTAAGCCTTCTTTCAAAACACCTTTCAGGTTTACCGCCAATGCCAGATTGATGGAATCGGCTTTTGATTTGGCTGCTTGCAACAAACGAATGTATTTATCCTTTTGCTCTAACTGAGAAAGGGTTTCTTTGATGTTATCATTGGCAGCTTGAGTGATCACTGTCAAATCGCCTACTTGTGTAAGTTGTTTGTCACGAACGGCTTTACAATCTTCCAATTGTGCTTTCAAATCATTGATTTGATCGGTTTTGGTAATGATGGAACTTCCGGCTACGGTGAGTTCACGATCCAGACGAATGCGGTCGTTTTCGCAATTGGTTAATTTTGCTAAACTTTCGTCATGCTGTTTTTTAGTGTTCTCCAATTCAGTTTGTAAAGTGGTGTATTTTTTCTTGCTAACCACACACGATGAAAACGTGAGAGCAACTACAGCTGCTACAGATAAATACTTGATCATAGTCGATTTATTTTCGGTAAAGGTATCACAACCGTTTTAAGCTTCCCAATAAACACGTGGTGGATTTTTAGAATAAATGCTAAAAAGGCATTAAAAACAAGATATTGTCATTACAATATTTAGATAACTTTTCCGTTTCATCGAAACGTTGTCCAAACCTTTAAATTTCAGTATGAACCATTCTATATCCGGTTTCAAATTAATCGCGCTTTTAATTGTCCTTTTCAGTAAACCATTTTCTTATGGTCAGACTAATGTTGGTGGTGTCATTTCGTCAAACACGCAATGGACAGTAGCGAATAGTCCCTATATTGTAACGGATACAGTTGTGATTTTACCCAATGTTACGTTGACCATTGAACCAGGTGTTGAGGTTAAATTCGACGCAAATCAACTGCTGGATGTAAGAGGAAAATTGACTGCCTTGGGAACAATAACCGATAGTATTTCCTTTGTTTCGAATGTCAGCCAACTCCCAGGTAGCTGGTCTGGGATGATCGTTAACTTAGAACTTCATGCAATCATTGACCTGCAGTATACAACGATAAAACATGCACGTTATGTATTGAATGTCATCTTTGGGCAGGTTGCTTTGGATCCGATATCGATAAAAAACTCACTGATTGAAAAGAACATCAGCGGTTTGGTTGGCTATAGTCTTAGCGAAAGAATTATTTTTGATAGTTGCCGTTTCATCAACAATACATTCGGAATTGGTTCTGCTCCTATGAACCCTACAGGCGGATTTAAACTAACAAACTCGTATTTTATTGATAATCAGTATGGAATAGCAAATGCCGGTGGCACTATCATAAATTGTGTATTTGCCTGCAATAATACAGCAATTAAACTCACTTCCGGAATTATCGAAAACTGCACGATTTCCAATAATAACATCGGGGTTGAATACAACGATATTTTTAATCCGATAAGTATCAAAAGCTCGGCTATTGTGAAAAACGATATCGGAATGATTCTTCCCCATCAATCAGACATTACCAATAATTATATCTGCAATAACACTACAGCAAACGTCAAATTATCTTCTTTCTACAATCATGATCTTCGGAATAATTGCTGGTGCGATGCCGATTCTACGATAATTGCAGATAAGATCATCGATGTATACGACAATGCCCTTTTGGGAGCCGTTTTGTTTTCGCTGCCCGTTAATTGTGACAGTTCCGATCTTCAGGACCAGTCTGATTGTTATGCATTGGAACTCGGGATGGAAGGCGCTCCGGATCATACAGCAAGTCTTTTTGAAACTAGTGCGAAGAACCCTAAACTGATTGTTTTCCCAAATCCGTTAACCGATTTTGCCACCGTTCGGTTTGAAAATTCTTCTCTGGAAGACCGCGAAATACGCATTTATAATGCCCACGGGGAACAAATCAGACACTATACCGAAATTCGGTCCGACGCGCTGGTTCTCGAAAAATCAGACCTCTTACCCGGCATCTATTTTATACAGCTTCGGGAAAACGATGTACTGCTTGCCACCGAAAAATTAGTCATTCAATGAAATAATTCGTTCACTCTCAAGAAATGCTGAAAAACTGTAAAATCTGATATTCTTTGAACAGCTGTCTTAATTAAACACCTATTTTTGCGCATCATTTGATTTCACTATGTATAGAACGCACAATTGCGGTGAATTACGCACGGCACACATCGGACAGGAAGTAACCTTAGCAGGTTGGGTACAACGCTCAAAAGATTTGGGGGGAATTACGTTTCTTGATTTACGAGATCGCTACGGCATTACCCAATTGGCTTTCAACATGGACGAACAGCCCGAATTGTGTCAGCAAGCGCGCAAACTAGGGCGTGAATTTGTGATTCAAGCTACCGGAAAAGTGATTGAACGTTCCAGTAAGAACACCAAAATTCCTACCGGTGAAATTGAAATCATTGTTACCACATTGACTGTTTTAAACGCCGCAAAATTGCCTCCGTTTACCATCGAAGACGATACGGATGGCGGTGATGAGTTGCGCATGCAATACCGTTACCTGGATATGCGTCGTAATCCGGTACAACAAAAATTGCGCTTGCGTAACCAAGTTGC
>JBILJP010000537.1:0-2732 GCA_044377135.1 Fluviicola sp. | reverse complement strand
TGAGTATTTCTGACGGTTTCTCTATCTTGAATGGTGGTGACGGCGCTGCAACTCGTTTCTTGCAAAACAATACTCGTGCACAATTGGTAGCGGCTTTCAAACCGAAAGTAGATGCAGCAATCAGCACGGTGAAATTGACAGAATACTGGAATCCGATTATCAATAAATACAACGGTGCAATGTCGTTGACCGGCGGACAAAAATTAAACCCCGATTTGAGCGAATACGTAACAGATCGCGCAATTGTAGGTTTGTTCCACATGGTTGAATTGGAAGAAAATAAAATTCGTAAAGACCCTATCGCCCGCGTTTCCGATATTTTGCAAAAAGTATTCGGTAGCATTAAGAACTAATTGAAAATGTTAAATGTAAAATTGAAAAGGGAACTTTTAAGGAAACACTCACTTTAGGGAACTTTCTTAGAATAGACCTTTAGAAATTATGAATTGAAAAATTATCAATTATAAAGTAGGTGATTCGTATTCTACTAAACTCACTTTATAATTTATCATTCATAATTAATATGTTAGCTCTCTTCTTTTCAATTTTACATTTTCAATTATACATTTAAAAACATGAACTATCCTCCCTCAGAACTGGTATTGGATGCAAAAGGTCAGGTTTACCACTTGGGTTTGCTTCCCGAACACTTGGCCGAAACCGTTATTTTGGTGGGAGATCAAGATCGTGTGGGTCTCATTTCGGCATTTTTCGAGGATGTTGATCACCGTTCGCAACACCGTGAATTTACCTGTCACACCGGAACTTACAACGGCAAACGTATTTCGGTTCTTTCAACAGGAATCGGCACAGACAACATCGATATTTGCATCAATGAATTGGATGCGTTGGTAAACATTGATTTGCAAACCCGCACCAACAAACCGTCAACTACCTCTCTGCGTTTAGTGCGCATCGGTACTTGCGGTATTTTGCAACCTGAAATTCCGGTACACAGTTACATTCTCTCTTCACATGCTTATGGTTTAGACAATGTGGCTCACTTCTACCCGATTGAATTTTCGGCAGAAGAACAACAAATTGCGTCGGCACTTACCCATCATTTGCAGTTTCCTTCTACCATTCAACCGTATTGTGTGGAAGCTTCACAATCATTAACAGAACTTCTGGAATCGGAATTGACGCACAAAGGAATTACGGTAACAAGTAGTGGTTTTTATGGCCCGCAAGGTCGTTCTTTACGCCTCGGACTCAGAACTCCCGAAATCAACGAACAACTCACCGATTTCCGAAACGGCGACTTAAAAGTGATGAATTTCGAAATGGAAAGTTCTGCCCTGTTTGCACTTGGGAAAGCCATGGGACACGAATGCACCACCATTTGTTTGGGAGTAGCCAATCGACCTAACATGCAGTTTTCCAAGGGATACGATAAAGAAATGGACGGATTGATTCTCTATGTGTTGGATAAATTGACCAACTAAGTTTCGTACGTTTTCAGTTAATGCGTTTTTACGTTCGAACTTACTGACTCAGTCAATTCAATCGGTTTTGATTTCAACCCTAAAAACAAGCTGATAAACACCAGATTGCCCATTCCCAAAAAGCCGTAGTTGAAAACGATATCGGTAAGATCGGAACCAAGCAGATCGCTTGAATTAAAGGAAAACAGAAGCATTCCAAGTGCAAACACGCTCCATAAGTACCATTTTTTATGATCTAACAAATGGGTAATTAGGATGTAAATCAGCGGCATCGACAACAAGAAATGTTCGGTATCCGTTACAAAGAAATTAGGCACTGCCGCCGATAACACACTCGCCCAAACCACCGTATTTGAAACCGAAGTTATTCCCTTCAAACGTTCGCGCACCATCAACGTGACCAGAAAGATCAGAAAGAGAACGGAAAACAACCAATCGGAAGAAAAGCCGGTAAATTGATGCACCAACGAACCAATGGAATTGAAACTCGTGAGGTATTCTCCATGAGCCGCAATTGCCGAAAACCAATCTTGCCACAACTGCACGTTTCCGGTCCATCCTACTTGAATGATTGGTAACAACGCCAACAACAATCCAATTCCTGCCATCATGAACACCACTTTCCACTGATGGTAAATCATCAATGGAATCACCACCAAAATCAAGATGGGTTTCAACATCAGCATAATGCTCCAAAACAGCGCAAAGGCAAGCATTTTTTTCGTGAGAAAAGCCTGAATGCCGAGACAAAATAAAAGGAGCAATAATAGATTCACATTCCCCATGTGGAGTTCGCGCGTAAGGTGGATAGCAACCGTTGCAAAAAGCAGGTACGAAAAACCAACTGAAAGGCGTTTGTTACCGAATAGCTGAAACTGATTGACCCAGTTGCGAATAAGCGACATGGAAACGATCAACGAACCGGAAAGCAGTAACAAATGAATCAATTGCGCAGTTCCAAACGATAACCAGGCTTGCGGACCAAACAAATACAGCGTAGCTGGCGGATATTTAAAAAAACCGGTACTCAAACCATACGCATGTTGATACGGATTATTCCCGGCAAAAAAATCATGGGTTGCTTCGTAATAAACGCGTAAGTCATTGGTCCACAAACGACCGTTCTTCAATTCTACAAGCGTGAATAACAAACAAAAGGCGACAAGAAAAAGCATAAAACCCCATTCTCCGGTTGTATAAGGCAGCATTGCTGATTGTTTGTTGAGTGAACCTTCACCGGTACTTTTCATCTTCCTACGCTTGATTTTTCAGTTACAAAACTACAGT
>JBILJP010000182.1:0-9666 GCA_044377135.1 Fluviicola sp. | reverse complement strand
CACTCAATTGACCGAAACTCAGGCGCCTATTCGAACGCTTAACACACGGAAGTTTTATCAAATTGCGGCTTCCATTGCAGTTGTTTTGGGGGTTGCTGCTTTTGCCGCTTATTTCTTTACTCAAACACGCGATCAGCAATTGTTTGCCGCAAAAGATGTTTCTAGTAAAGTGATTTTGAAAGACGGTACGCATGTAACAATCGCTAAAAATTCCTCCATTGAATTAGTAGAAGGCTACGGAACCAATCACCGTCATTTGAAATTGAAAGGTTCAGGTTATTTCTCGGTGAAACATAGCAAACAAATGCCTTTTGTGATTGACGCCGGACCGTTGCATATCAAAGATTTGGGAACCAGGTTTGATGTAGATGCTACCGGAGATACCATTTATGTGCGCGTTGATGAAGGTGTGGTGGTGATTTACGATAACGCCGGAATGAAAATTACACTAAAAGCTACCCAAAGTGCTTACTATGTGGTCTCTACCGGCGAAATGGAATTTGAAATAGAAACCCATGCACCCAATGGTCAGGGCAAAACCTTTGTGTTTGATAAACAACGACTGGAAACAGTGGTGGCGCGTTTGAATCAGGTGTATCAAACCGATATTCGCATTGAGACGCCTGCCGTGAAAGATTGCCCGATTACAACGCAATTTACCAACGAAGACCTTGATATTGTTCTTTCTGTAATTGCTGAAACATTGGGGCTCAAGGTTGAAAAACAAGGATCTGTTTATTGGTTAAAAGGAACGTCATGCGAATAGTAACTCAAATTGCCGCGTTGGTGATTTGTTGTTCTTTTTTGGCAGTACGAGCTCTTGGACAACAAACACCCTATTTGGAAAAAACGGTATCCGTGCGTCAGTCAACGCTTTCGTATGCCGAATTATTCAAACAACTTTCCAATCAAACCGGAGTGGTATTCTCGTATACGAACTTCGACGATGGCCGAAAAGTAACCGTACAATACAACCGGAAACCGTTGCGCGTGGTGCTCAATGAAGTGCTCAACGAAGGTAATTGCACGTATAAAATGAAGGGCAAATATGTGATTTTGACCTGTAAACCCATTCCGAAGAAAGTGGCTGAAAGCAATGAGGTGATGGTGAACGGATATGTTTACAGTGCTGTCGATTCTACCTTAGTGCCTCAAACGAGTGTGTACTTGAAGCAATACCGTCAGTCGGCTATTACAAACGAATACGGTTATTTTTCATTGAGTTTCCCGAAATCATCGGATGTATTATCCATTTCGGTAGCGAAGGAAAATTTTGAAGATACTACGGTGGTGATTCTTTCCAAAAAACGCAACACGATTGTTATTTATCTGCAACCGAAAGCACCACCAACCAAAATCACGATAGACGATGTGGTGGTGATTGACCATCAGCCGAATGTAGATACGTTACCTGTAGCAATTTTGGATACTTTACCCGAACAACCTTTCAGTTTTTGGGATCGTTTCCGCAATCGTCAATCAAACTTGCGCAATATCAGCGATACGTTTTTTACCAATTATTCTTTTTCATTTGTTCCGCCGCTCAGCACCAACCATTTATTGGCTGTAAATACGGTAAATCGTTATTCGTTTAACGCAATTGCAGGGTTTTCACATGGAGTGGATGTGATGGAGATCGGTGGAATTGTGAACCTCGATTACGGAAACGTACAATTCATACAGCTTGCCGGAATTGCCAATGTGGTTTCAGGAAATGTGAAAGGTGTTCAAATGGCCGGAATTGTGAATACTGTTGGTGGAAGTACCGATGGTGTGCAAATGGCGGGAATTGTCAACCTGGTAGGGAAAGACGTTCATAAAATTCAAGCCGCCGGAATTGGAAATGTGGTGTTGGGGAATGTTTATGGAATTCAGGCTGCAGGTATTTACAATTTCAACTGGAAACGCACCGAAGGAATTCAACTAGCGGGAATAGCCAACTACACGCGTTCGTTTTATGGTATTCAAGCGGCAGGAATTGTCAATTCGGTTTGGCAAAAATCGGAAGGAATACAGGTGGCAGGAATCATCAATGCCGCTGATTCGCTAGAAGGAATGCAGGTTGCCGGAATTACCAACGTGGCGCGCTATGTAAAAGGAATTCAGCTTTCGGGTATTATCAACGTGGCGAAAAAAGTGGATGGAACCCAAATCGGTTTTATCAATGTTTCAGACAGTATTTCTGGTGTTCCGGTCGGATTCCTGAGTTTTGTACGCTCCGGTTACCATAAAATCGAATTGTCAACCGACGAAAATTTGCTGAATACAGTAAGTTTTAGAACCGGTGTGAATCGTTTTCACAACATTTTCCTTGCTTCTACACAATTTAAAGCAAGCGATAGAATTTGGTCTTTCGGTTATGGCGCAGGAACTACATTTAGACTATCAAATCGTTTGAATCTGGATTTGGACATTACCGGACAGCAATTGGAAATATCGGGAAATTCAAGTATTGACTATAATTTACTCAGTAAGTTTTATGTAGGTGTTGAATGGCAATTTGCCCGAAAAATGAGCCTTGCTGCTGGACCAACCTTAAATTGGTTGAATTCCAGTGTCGACGGTAATGATTTTCATATCATCGAAGAGCGACTCACCGTACCGTCTTTCTACCGACATGAAGGCAATTCTTTTGTGAATCAATTGTGGGTGGGTGGAAAACTGGCTGTGCGGTTTTTATAGGGTGAATGGTAAGATAAATGTGCTTGAAAAATGGAGTGACGAACTGATTTATGAGTTTGCTTCTGTCTGCTTTTCACGGAATATGATAATGAAAAAGAATAATTTGTATTGCTAATATTCTTAATCAGATTCACATTTCATAGAACATTTATTGATGCATGTATTGTTGGGTGGGCATTTAGATTCACGAACCTTTTTCTTTTGTTGATTGGAGTAAGTAATATACCTAACTGCCTTCATAGTAAGTAATATACCTAACTACCTTCACGGTAAGTAATATACCTAACTACCTTCACGGTAAGTAATATACCTAACTACTTTCACGGTAAGTAATATACCTAACTACCTTCAAGGTAAGTAATATACCTAACTTCCTTCATGGTAAGTAATATACCTAACTTCTTTCGTGGTAAGTAATATACCTATCTTCTTTCATCGTAAGTAATATACCTAACTTGTTAAAACACATTTTTTTAACGAATGCATTTCTTTTTTTTATCACGTTAAAAGCATAAACCACTGATTTTTATCAATATAAAAATGTATGAACACTCGTTGCTACTTTTCGATAAAATAACATTCCCAATAGGGGTAAACCTGCGATCGGTTGTCATAGAGATATAAAACAAATATAAACGATAATGAAATCTTTAAAATTGATCTTGCCAATTGGCTTTCTATTCATCATTGCAACTGCTTGCAACAAACATTTAGGTACCATTAAGGGGAAAGGAAATAACGTAACCGAGATTCGGGCTATTACCAATTTCAACAAAATCAAACTAGACATGGATGCCGACGTAACCTATGTACAAGATTCGATATTTTACGTAGAAATTTCTGCCCAGTCAAATTTAATGGGAGTGATCAAAACCTCGGTAAGCACCGGAGAATTGAAAATTGAAACGACCAAATGGATCCGCAAACACAATCCGATTACGTTGATCATTCACTCGCCAAGTATTGTAGGACTTACAGTAAGTGGTAGCGGAAACATCAATTCTAATAGTGCACTATCCTCCGCATTCCTTGATTTGAAAATCAGCGGTTCGGGGAATATTTCACTGTATTCCGTTCAGTCGGGAGAATTGGAAGCTACCATTAGTGGATCGGGGAATATTTCTGTGGTAAACGGAACAGTAACCAATCAAAAAGCCACAATAAGTGGTTCCGGAAATATTGAAACACTCAACCTTACTGCAAACAATGCTTCAGCAAAAATCAGTGGTTCAGGCGATATTTCGGTACGCGTTATGCAAACATTAGATGCGGTAATTTCGGGTAGCGGAGATATTATTTATGCGGGATCGGCCGCTGTAAATGCGACCATTTCTGGCTCAGGGTCTGTAACCCATATTTAACCATTCTGTTGGTGATCGGGCTTTAGAGGCTAAGCAACTATTGCCCGATCTCATTTCTATAACCACTTTATAATTCATCATTCAAGCTTACACTGAGCGAAACAACGTAGAGTCGAAATACTCCAACAAAATTCTCTAAAAAATGAAAACGAAATTGCTCGTAATGGCATTGCTATGCCTGTTCAGTTTAAAACTCTCTGCCCAAACACAAACCGTGCGCGGAGTGGTAGTCGATAAAATTGCCCAATCACCCATTCCTGGAGCAATGGTAGTGGTACTAAATCACGATCCTGTCATCCATTCAATGAGTGACGATGAAGGCAAGTTCAACCTGCAACAAGTACCGGTTGGCAATCAATCTTTTCTCATCACTTATTCCGGGTACAAGGAAGTCGTTCTGCAAAATATACCGGTAAACGCCGGAAAAGAGTTGGTGCTCACCGTAAACATGGAAGAAGCAATCGATGATTTGGATGAGGTGGTTGTAACCACTAAAGTGGAAAAAAACAAACCGCTCAACGAACTTTCTACTGTGAGTACACGCACTTTTTCGGTGGAAGAAACCCAACGCTTTGCAGCTGCAGTGAATGATCCGGCTCGCATGGCTTCGTCTTTTGCTGGAGTTGTAACAGCTGGCGACGGCAATAATCATATCTCAATCCGAGGTAATTCACCCAACGGTTTGCTTTGGCGCATGGAAGGAGTTGAAATTCCCAATCCCAATCACTTCTCTAACGTGGGAACATCAGGCGGGGGAATTTCCATTCTCAGTTCGCAATTGCTCAGCAACTCCGACTTTTCAACGGGTGCCTTTGCTTCGGAATATGGAAATGCGCTGTCGGGAGTGTTTGACCTCCGTTTGCGAAAAGGGAACAATGAAAAGCGCGAATACACCGTGCAATTGGGCTTATTGGGAATGGACATTGCTGCTGAAGGGCCGTTCAAAAAAGGCTACGATGGTTCTTACCTGATCAATTACCGCTATTCAACCTTGAGTTTATTGGGGAAAGTAGGTGTTCCACTCGGCGATGCAATCACCAATTTTCAGGATTTATCATTTAATCTTTCGCTTCCTACCAAACGCATCGGAAAATTCACGGTTTTTGGGTTCGGCGGATTGAGTTACCAAACAACCGAGTCGTCGCAAGATTCGCTACGCTGGAAAGAAGATCCGTTTTACCGACTCAATACCAATTTCTATAGCAATACGGGCGCTGTTGGTGTAACGAATATGAAACTGTTCAAGAACCAATCATACCTCAAAACCGCATTGGTATTTTCAGGAACCGAAAACGGGTACGAGCAAGATGAATTGCAAACCGATCTTACAACCTTAAAACGCGATTACGAACAGCGATTCCTGCAAAATAAAATCACGCTTTCTTCGGTGTATACCTGGAAAATCAATGCCAAAAGCAACATCCGAACCGGATTTATTCTCAACCAATTGGGATATGGGTTGAAACAACGTTCCATGGAAGATACCAATGTGTTGATTACCAAAATTACCGAAAACGGAAATACGCAAACCATACAGGCGTTTTTTCAATGGAACTATCGCCTCACGGATAAGCTGACGACCAACATCGGAATGCACTACCTGCAACTATTGCTCAACAATACTACAGCGTTTGAACCGCGTGCTTCGTTGAAATACGACTTCAATCAGAAACACCACGCAACTTTGGGCTACGGCTTGCACAGTCAATTGCAACCAATCGGAATTTACTTTACCGAACAAAACCAAAACGGAGTGGTGACGCGTCCGAATGAAAACCTGAAGCTCAGTAAAGCGCATCACTTGGTTGTGGGGTACGATTGGGTGTTCAGCGAACATTCGCATGTGAAAACAGAAGTCTATTACCAGCATTTGTTCAACGTGCCGATCAGCGTCAATCCTACTAGCACTTATTCCATTCTCAATTCCACCGACGGCTTTCCGGAAGAGCAATTGACCAACAATGGGTTGGGGCGAAACTACGGTGTGGAATTGACCTACGAACGTTTCCTGTTCAAGAATTTTTATTACCTGCTTTCGTCATCGTTGTATGAATCGAAGTACAAAGCAGCCAACGGCAATTGGTACGATACGCGCTTCAATACCAATTACGCTGTAACCTTGACCATGGGTAAAGAATGGCCAATCGACCGCAAAGGGAAAAACCGCACCTTGGGCTTCAATATCAAATCGGTGTACGTCGGAGGATTCCGTTACACGCCAATTGATCTGAATGCGTCTATTGCAGCGGGTGAAACCAAATTTGTTGACGCACAAACTTACAGCAAACGCACGCCTGATTATTACCGTTTAGATATTCGGTTTAGCCTAAAACGCAATTACAAAAACCTGACATCTACTTTCGCCATCGATATTCAAAATACCACCAATCGCAAAAATGTAGGCGGGCAATATTTTGATGAAAATACCGGCGAAGTGAAGTATTTCTACCAAACACCATTGATTCCGATTGTGAGTTATCGTTTAGAGTTTTGAGCAACTCGTGCACGATTTAGGAGAATCCCCCATCTGATTGAATCGGGTGGGGGATTTTTGTTTTTTGACGGAAGGAAGGTGCTTAATTCCTCGATAAAAGTCTAAGATTTTAAAAGTGTACATGTTTAAAATTGGCAAATTTTAGAATTTTATCAGCCTCAGGCTGACAAAGAAGTCTGTTTTTGCTGGCTTTTGGAACGAATTGTTCAATAGCCGATCTTATACCTTTGTGTCTTTAGACGGTCAATTCCAGATTTTAACCAATTCAGAATTTTTCTTATTATTGGTGAATGTTTTCAGTTAAAGAATCCTCACCACTCACATCTTAAAACAGACACCCCCAAATGAACATCAAAAACGTTGAGTTTAAAGCGAAAGTTGACAATCTTGAACAATACGAGAACAAGCTATTGTCGCTAAATCCAAGATTTGTTGGACTGGATCACCAAATCGATACGTATTTTAATGCGCAAGTTGGCAGATTGAAATTAAGAGAAGGTTCCATTGAAAACGCGTTGATTAATTACGACAGAGAAAATAGTTTGGGGTCAAAAGAATCGCACATCATATTGTATCAACATGAACCGAATGCTGCACTGAAAACCATTTTGACAAGACAATTGGGCGTAAAGATTGTTGTCGATAAAAAACGAAAGATTTACTTCATCGACAATGTGAAATTTCATTTTGACACGGTCGAAAATCTGGGAACGTTTATTGAAGTGGAAGCCATTGACAACAGTGAAGCATTTACCCTGGAAGAATTGAAAGAACAATGCGATAACTACCGCGACTTTTTTGAGTTAACGGAACAAAACATGATTGAAAAATCGTACAGTGATTTAATCATGGAAATGCACAGATGAACAATTAGAGATTCCGGCTCAAAAATCTCCCCAAACTACTCACATCCACAAAAAGTTGCTCACTTTCTCCAACTCGTTGCCCTGGGTGTAGCACCTCAACGAATGGCATTTCCCCAATGAGGTTTTATCAAGAAGTGAAATCTGTGATTTCGGGAAGTTTTTTTCAAAGTATGCTTTCAACTTTTTAGCCTGATTGTGATGATTACAACCCAAACCGGTTTTACCGTAGCTATTCGCGCCCGGACCAAATACACCCGTTTTAGGATCTTTTTTCTTGAGTACGAAATCGTCTTCGTTGTACACAATCATCAAGCGGTAATTATCGGTAGTATCGGCATTCACGGGAGTTGACCGGTTGTAATAATCATGAAAAACACGGGCGTCAATTGCCGGTGCGATCAGACAAATCGACAGTTTGTGATTGGCTTTATTGGGCGTAGGAATGGTGGTTGTTACACCTTTCGGATCAAACAACGAGTAAGTGATGACTTGGGCTCCGAGACTATGTCCCACCACTTGGATCTGGAGTTTTTTGGTCAGATTCAATACTTTCCGAAGGCCAAGGGCTACTTTTTTTGCGTTTTCTTGCGCCTCTAAAAACAACTCAAACAATTGCTTGTTTTTTTTGTGGTTGGTCGAAAAACAACAATCATAAGTTCCGTCCCAATACACTTCCACTTCATACGCATTCGGATTGTGGTAAGTGCGGAGGTTTTCCTTTAGAAGCTGAAATTCTTCTACCGAAGTTGAAACATTTGCAGTTGGTTTAAATAATTTCCGGTATCCGTGAACGTAATAAGCTACGGCCGCAAATTTCTGCGATTCGGTGTTAATGCGCGTCATCCAACCGGCAATAATCGAATCGCTTAGTTGATCAATGCTTGCTTTGTTGATGGTCTCAGGAAAGTAATTGTAACCAGCGCAAATCGTAATAAAGTCCTCTCCGTGATACTGATACCAGGTAAACAACGAGCCGAGTGAATGTTGGAGCGAACTATCGGCGATAAAGCTGTTCGGGTAGGGGTAACCGTCTTTGTCGAAATGAATAGACATTGCCGGATTCTCCAGATTTCGTTCCCCGAAAAACACATGTTGCGCATGGAGCGAATGGCTGAAATGCATCAACACTAGTAAGAGGTAGCAGTGGAAAAATCGTTTCATGAAATCATTTTTTTAATGCGCGGGTCATTTCGCGTTTTCCCGGCGGACCGGGCAATGATTCAACCAAAAACCCAACCGATTTTAAATCGCGTTTTACCTGACCTTTGGCGCAATAGGTCACCAGAATTCCTCCTGGAACCAGCCAATCGTAGATGCGTTGAAAAACTTCGGGGGTCCACAATTCCGGCTGTACGCGCGGCCCGAATGCATCGAAATAAACCAAATCTACCGTTTCAGCGGCAACGTTTGCATTTTGAAGATCGCACAATTGTTTTTCCAGCACAAAGTGTTCCGAAAGCGGAGCAGGCGTGTTCCATGCCGTTGTATGCATCAATTTGTAAATATCTTCTGACGTGGGGTCTGACGCAAATCTGGAATAATCCATCGCCGCAATTTCTTCGTCACTTGGCGGAAAAGCCTCTATACCGATGTAATGCACATATTGATTGCGTTTTTCCGATGAAAAGTACGTGAGCAAGGTATTTAACCCCGTTCCGAATCCCATTTCCAAAACGGTAATGTAATCCGAAGTAAGCAAGTGCAATCCATTCCGGATAAACACATGTTGTGCTTCCTGCAACGCTCCGTGCGATGAATGATAGTGCTCATTCCACTCGGGAAGAAAGATGGTTTTTGAACCGTCGGCCGTTGTTATAATTTGTCGCTCCACCTTCCAAAGTTACACAAGCATTCGGGAATTGAGAATGAAAGACTTAAATTAAGAGTGATGTCTTTGTAAGTCGGTTTCTATTTTTGAACCTCGATTTAATTCAAGAAGGGGAATCCAGTCGTGTTTGCAAAAACAGCATGAGGTTCCATGCAGAAGTGAGCGTAGATTTGTCAATTGTTTGACGAGGAGGCGCGACGAGGAGTTTTGACAAATTAGCGAAGGATCTGCGAATGGAACATGCGTTTTGCCACGACATGCATTTTTTGCTTACTTTTTGTTGCTACGGACAAAAAGTAAGAGATAAATAACGTGAGTTCGGGATAAGAATTCAGTCAGATCGCTTAGAGATAGTTGGATTCAAGCGAAAAGAACGAGATGTATCGGGATACATTGAGTGCTGTTTCGAGCAGAAGACGGCTGTTTATAAGCGAA
>JBILJP010000536.1:0-2750 GCA_044377135.1 Fluviicola sp. | reverse complement strand
TCCACAGCCCTTTTCAGCAAACCTATTTTCACGGCACAAAAGCCGATTTGAAGCTGGGCGACTTCATCAAACCCGGTTACAATTCAAACTTCGGACAGCGAAAAAATGCCACGTATATTTTCTTGACAGCCACCTTAGATCCTGCCATTTGGGGCGCTGAATTGGCTGTTGGTGAAGGTCGAGAGCGTATTTATTTGGTAGAAGCAACCGGGCCTATAGAAGACGATCCGGATTTGACCGATAGAAAATTCCCCGGTAATCCAACACAATCGTATCGTTCAACCCATCCGTTTAAAGTAGTGGGAGAAGTAACCGTGTGGCAAGGTCACCCGATTGAGCAAGTCAACGCCATGAAAGACGCATTGGCAAAACTGAAAGAACAAGGAATCGATTCGTTAAATGACTAAAGGTTGGTTTAAAACGGAAATTCAAATAGATGATAGAATTACTTCCTGCGGTGAAAACACATAATATTCACCGCAAATTTGCGGTGAATAATTTGTATATTTGTTGCAAGCTGAACTGAAATAATGGCAACATACATTTATGAGCATAAAAATTGGACTGACTTCACTTGGGAAGACAAAGCGATTAATGCGTTGTTTGGCGAAGTTCGGTTAATGCAAGGCAAAATCATTGGACAAATGAATGCGTTGGGTTTTTCAGCCAAAGAAGAAGCCACTCTTACTGCCTTGACCTTGGACGTAGTGAAATCATCGGAAATTGAAGGAGAATTGCTCAATTATGACCAAGTACGCTCTTCTATTGCTAGACGTTTGGGTATTAATAGCGCCGGACTTGTGCCAAGTAGCCGTCATGTAGAAGGTGTGGTAGAAATGATGCTTGATGCCACACAACGTAATAAGCTACCCTTAACTGAAGACCGCTTGTTCGGTTGGCATGCGGCGCTTTTCCCTACGGGCTACAGCGGGCCTTATAAAATAGAAGTAGGGCAATACCGAACAGGAGAAATGCAGGTGGTTTCAGGTGCCTTAGGTAAAGAAAAAATACATTATGAAGCTGTATCTCCTGAACAAGTAAAAGTTGAAATGGACAAGTTTTTGGATTGGTTCAATAATGACAATAATCTTGACCTTGTCTTAAAAGCAGCCGTAGCTCATTTTTGGTTTATTATTATTCACCCTTTTGATGATGGTAACGGTAGAATTGGTCGTGCTATAACCGATCTATTACTGGCTCGTGCAGAAGGTAGTGGTGAACGATTTTACAGTATGTCAGGTCAAATTTTAGTAGAACGCAAACGCTATTACCAAGTGCTACAAAAAGTGCAACACAGCACAGGAGATATTACCGAATGGCTTGAATGGTTTTTACATTGTTTGAGAAATGCAATGCTTGCTACCGAAGACACTACCCAACGAATAATGCGTAAAGCCGAATTTTGGAAATTACATGAACATACCTCAATGAACGAACGCCAACGCTTAATGCTGAACAAACTTTTTGACGGGTTTGAAGGCAAACTACAAACCTCAAAGTGGGCAAAAATCGCCAAAACGTCTACAGATACTGCTTTACGAGATATAAAAGGTTTAATAGAAAAAGGAATACTACAACAAACTAGCGAAGGAGGACGAAACGCCAATTATGAATTGGTGGACTCTAACCGGAACGAAGGTTAATTCACCCTACCGCCGAACAACACCTCGTGCACGCCGGTAATAATCCACCATTTTTCGTCAACGCTTTTCGTAAATCGCCAATGGCTTTTGAGTTCCAAATCTGGTTCAGTTCCTGCTCGTAGAGATTCCCGATGTTGAGGTTGTAGCAACGACCGTGGGCGGGAATGACGCTTCCGTCTGATTTGATCATGATGTTATTGAATGCATCCAAGCAGGTTTTCCCCACTTTTTGTTCCGGATGCAGGTAGTAGCGCTCCAGCTCGGTTTTCGAGAAAACTGGCGGATGTACCGTTACCGGAAACGGATGGTTGGCTTGCGAAATAGTTGCTAATTCTTGTTCCAGTAAGTCGAAATCGTAAGCTGAGAAGTCGATGCCGTCTATGTTGGAAGTCGTTGCTTTGTAGTGTTCACCGAATAGTTGATTGTGTGCATCGGCATTGGCTTGCGTAATGAAATTAGAGTGCATGAAACCCACTTGTTTCAACGGAAAACGTTTCAATTCTTCCAGAAAACGATTCAAATGACCGATGTTCCATTCTGTGATCACACAAAAAATGCTGATCGGAATGTCTTTTTTGCTGAGGATGGTTTCAATGCCTTCCAATGCGCGCTGGTGACTCGATTTATGCCCGCGAATCTCGTTGTGAATGTCCTCAGGTCCGTCGAGTGAAATATAGAGTTGGTTCAAACCGCCGTTGACCAACATATCCGCTTTCTGTCGCAAATTCAACGCATTGGTGGTAATAGCGGTATACAATCCTAATTTGTTGGCATACGCCAGCGATTCTTCCAGGTGTTTATACACCAATGGCTCGGTAAAGGCATAGCCCAATTTGGTATTCGGGTAATACTTTTTGGTTTGGTCGGCGATGCGCTGAAACAACTCCATGGGCATGTGCAGCGGATGCGTTCCAACAAGGTTCACAGCAAAATTGGTATCCAGCTGCTGGGTTCCGACATCGCACATTTTACAATGCAGGTTGCAAATGTTGTTCACACCGAGCACCAGCCACTGCGGACCGTGAAACAAGTGTTGCGGATACAACTTGCGGTTGATAGTAGCCAGTTTACTCATTCCTGCTCAGTTGAAAAATGTAATTGCGTTCT
>JBILJP010000535.1:0-2751 GCA_044377135.1 Fluviicola sp. | reverse complement strand
ACGTTGTTCCAGATTTCTACAACCTGCGGATGATCCTGGTTTACCCATTGTTTTCCATCGCCTTTTGCGCGTTCCGATTCAATGCGGTTGTCAACGTGAATTTCGGTACATGGACCACATGGACCTGTATCACCCATTTCCCAGAAATTATCTTTTTTGGAAGCCATGATGATGCGATCTTCCGCAATGAAGCGTTTCCAAATGTCATACGACTCCTGATCTTTCGGAACACCGTCTTTGTCATCACCTTCAAATACGGTAACATACAAGCGGTCTTTCGGGATTTTGTAGACTTCTGTCAATAACTCCCAAGACCAAGAAATGGCTTCTTCTTTGAAATAATCGCCGAATGACCAGTTTCCGAGCATTTCAAACATGGTATGGTGGTAGGTATCAACACCTACTTCTTCCAAATCGTTTTGTTTCCCTGAAACACGCAAGCACTTTTGGGAATTGGCCACACGTGGATTTTTAGGAACGGCATTGCCCAGGAAAAAATCCTTGAACTGGTTCATACCGGCATTCGTAAACATCAGCGTTGGATCGTTTTTCACTACCATAGGGGCAGAAGGAACAATCTGGTGTTGTTTCGAAGCGAAAAATTCAAAAAAATGCGTGCGTATTTCCTGTACAGTCATGCTTAACGGTTTTGTTTCACAATTTGAATCGGCAAAGTTAGTGTATTTGCGGTGATTAATAGCAGGGTGAACCAGTTAGATTGATGAAGAACGTGTTTTTTTGAGGTAACCTTTTCTATGATTGTTCGTTTAACGCAGTCATGTCTTTGTATATGAAATCATCTACCCGAAATGCACTCGTGATGTGCGGTGTTGTTGTGCCGATTGTGGCAACTGTTTTTTATTTCAAACAATCATTCTTTAGTGATGTCAGCGAAGGGCGTGGGTACTATGTTCCGCCACCAGCAACAAATACCGCAGACGATTCACTCATTAGTTTGATAGCGGTGGGCGATATGATGCTGGGCACCAATTATCCGAGTGCCGATTTATTACCTCCCAACGGACAAAATATTCTGGATCCGTTGAAAGACATCCTGCGTGATGCCGATTTAACTTTCGGAAACCTGGAAGGAACGGTGTTGAATAGCGGTGGCGATGTGAAAGCGTGTAGCGATCCGAGTAAATGTTACGCGTTCCGTCAGCCGGAGTTTGTGGTAGATCAATTGAAAGACGCCGGATTTGACATGGTTTCGGTGGCCAACAACCACATGGGCGATTTCGGTGAACCAGGAAGAACCAATACGCAAAAAGTGCTCAAAGCAAAAGGAATCAAGTATGCCGGTTTGGAAACCTGTCCCTGGGATACGATTCATGTAAAAGGATTGGTGATCGGTTTAACGGCTTTTGCACCCAATTCGGGTTGTTTGAAACTCAACGAGTATGAGCGCGCTAAGAAAATCATTACAGAATTGGATGCCATTTCGGATATCGTATTGGTTTCTTTTCACGGTGGAGCAGAAGGTCGTTCGCGTACCAACGTAACACGTAAAACAGAAGAGTTTGTAGGTGAAAACCGCGGAAATGTGTATGAATTTGCCCACATGGCCATCGATGCCGGAGCAGATATGGTACTTGGTCACGGTCCGCATGTAACACGCGCAATTGATTGCTACAAAGGAAAGTTCATTACCTATTCCATGGGAAATTTTGCAACGTATGCGCGCTTTAGTCTTTCTGGAGTAAGTGGTATTGCGCCGGTTTATAAACTGTATTTCAAACGCAACGGTGATTTTGTACGTGGTGAGATCGTTTCTATTCAGCAATTGGGTGAAGGTGGCCCAACCATCGATCCGAACAAACAAGTATTGGCCGAGATTCGTCGTTTGTGTAAAATGGATTTCCCTGAAATTCCATGGGATATTACCGACGATGGCAAGTTTGAGATCAAAAAATAAAGCAGATCAGCTTCCTTCATGCGGAGAATACTGAATTAATGTCCGCATAATTCGCAGTGAATATTTTTGTTTACGGATGAAAATCGTACATTTGATGTGTAAAAAGCGGAGAATATGCCTTTTATCTATCAATTACGAGCATGGCCGGAGTTTGAAATCGATTTTGAACAAATCGGAGAAATACTGGAGAGCGTAACGCGCAAACAAGGTGCGTTGGTGGGGAAGTTGCATGCCGCCGGTTTTCCACTTCAGGAAGAAACGGTATTGCGCGTTTTGACAAGTGACCTCATCAAATCTTCCGAAATAGAAGGCGAATTATTGGCGACCGACGAGGTTCGTTCTTCCATTGCACGTAAACTCGGAATGGAAATAGCGGGTTTGATTCCTTCTGATCGCCACATCGACGGACTTGTTGAAATGTTGCTGGATGCTACGCTGAACTGCAATGAGCCATTGACCAACGAGCGGTTGTTCGGTTGGCACAATACGCTTTTCCCAACCGGATATTCCGGAAGAGTATCGATCAAAGTAGGCGAGTGGCGTGATGATAGAGATGGTCCAATGCAAGTTGTTTCCGGAGCGATGGGGCGTGAACGTGTTCATTTCAGGGCTCCCGAGGCGCAATATGTTCCCGACGAAATGGATTTTTTTCTGAAATGGTTCAATGCTCCTTCCCGCATGGCGCCGGTAATCAAAGCAGCCATTGCTCATTTTTGGTTTGTAACCATTCACCCGTTTGATGACGGAAATGGGCGTATTGCTCGTGCAATAACAGACATGCTATTGACCAAATCCGAAGGAATCAACCAGCGGTATTACAGTATGTCGGCACAAAT
>JBILJP010000534.1:0-2754 GCA_044377135.1 Fluviicola sp. | reverse complement strand
TGCTCTGTGAAGACGGTAAAGCTTTAAAACGTAATTTTGAATCCATATATGGTGTAAGCACCATGAATTTACAAAATTCCTGGACCATATTAAAAGAGGCTGCCTAACTTTTTAGACAGCCTCTTTTCTTTTTCCCTCAAGACTCGCTCTCACACTCACACTATCTTCGTAATACTTTTTGTTTTGATCCCTTTTTTAGTTATTATTGAGACTAGAAACGTTAAGTTTATTTATCTATCCACAACTTACTAAACAATTTCATTCTCCGATAGTTAGAAAAATTGTGATACTTCTTTACTTGACGATATTTCTCCGTCATGGTTTACAAGAAGGGAAGTTTTGCAAGCCAATTCCAAAGAGTACGAGGATTTCCTAAATAACGTGAGTTCGGGATAAGAATCGTCAAACAAATTAAATTTCTGCATACAGTTCAATTACTTTACCACAAACGCAGAGTACTTAAATCGGAGTTTATCCCTTAACTTAATAACATTGCTCTCAGGGGCTTTTTCAGTTTATACGGTAAGAATTTACTTGGAACAATTCTCTGTAATGGCCAACATGACTTTATGGGCGATCGCAATTTCCTGCGGATCGATTCCCTCCAATGCATAGGCCCGATTTCGAATGACCAGTTGGTCCACGGCTTCGATGGTTTGGTGCCCGAGCTCGGTAACCGTGAGTTCAAACCTACGGCGGTCAGACTTACTTACACGTCGTTTCACATATTTCGCTTTTACGAGCAAGCCTAAAATCCGGGTGACGGAAGCATTGTCTTTGAATACACGTTCGGATAATTCCACTTGTGTGACATCGGGGTTTTCGATCAGACATTTAATGACCAACCATTGGTCGATTGTGATGGCGAAACCGTTTTTCTTCAATTGTTGCTGTGCATATTGCCGGTAGCTCCGTATAGCACGATCCATTGCGTAGAAAACGATCGTTTCCAGTTTTTCCATAATGCGAGTAGTTTGACTCAAATTTACAAACTGAAAGCCAAAATAGGTGGATTTAAGAAAATTTTAAGACGCAAAGGAATTGGGGGTTGTTCCGGTAATTTTCTTGAACGCTTTACTAAACGAAGGAAGGTCGGCATACCCCACAATGTGACTCACTTCTGTCCAGCTTTTGATACCTTGCTGATAGAGTTCCATCGCTTTCTGAATGCGCAAGCGTCGAAAATAAGCTCCCGGGCCAATTCCAACATAGAGCTTGAAAACTTTGTTGAGTTTTGACTCAGAGAAAAAAATCATACTCGCATGTTTTTTTGCATCAAAAGGTTCGGTGCAGTGATCATGCATGTAACTCAACAAACGTTCGATCGCATGTCTGTCACGGTCGTTTTCCATTTTATTCATAGCCCCAATTTTAAAAATGTTTACACCTTACAAATATAATTGCTTTATCATTATTTGATATATCAATTAATTAATTTTCATCAAATAATACAACCATTCACCACTGTTTTAGAGCCATTCGAAAATGCTTGACAAAAAAGACAAGTATTTATCTTCTTTCGAATTGAACCTTTGTCAAAAATACATTCATGAAACAAACCCTTCTTTGTATAATCCTGCTTTTTTATTCCGGAATGTCTATCGGGCAAGTAACTCTATCTGGTTCTGTAACCGGAAAAGAAAACAAACCAGCTTTTGAAGCCTTGATTTTATTGTATTCGAGCGATACTGTTTTGATCAAAACCGAGGTCATTGATGAGGCCGGATTGTTTCAGTTTCAAGTAGCGGACGGCGAACGTTATTTTGTACAAATCACTGCTGATGAATACCTCAACTATTTCTCTGCACCGATCATCGTAAACGGAAACACAGCGTTGGATGTAATCATTCTTCAGCCAAAAGAAAGCAACCTTGGCGAAGTGGAAGTAGTGGCCAAAAAACCGTACCTGGAACGGCAACCGGGCAAATTGATCCTCAACGTAGAAAGCTCGATTCATTCAACCGGCTCATCCGCTTTCGAATTACTGGAAAAAGCTCCGGCTGTGCGCATCAATAGCAATGACGTGATTACTTTGAGCGGTAAAAGCGGTATTGTTGTTCAGATTGACGGAAAATCACTTCCGATGTCAGGCACCGATCTGGGGAATTACTTACGTGGTATTCCTTCCAGTTCCATCGAAAAAATCGAGCTGATCAGTAATCCTTCTTCCAAGTACGACGCGGCGGGTAGTGCAATTATCAATATCAAACTGAAAAAAGACACGCGCTTGGGAACGAACGGTACCGTAATTATTGGTTACGGTCAAGGTGTTTACCCCAAAACAAATGCAGGAGTGAGTTTGAATCATCGCTCAAAACGTATCAACGTTTACGGATCTTACAATTATGCTTACCGCAAAGCGTTCAATCATTTGGTATTGGAACGGCGTTTTTTTAAGAATGACACCTTGCAAGGAGCTTACATTCAAGACAACTACCTTAAATTTCCATTCAATAATCACATCGTGCGAGCCGGAATGGATTTCAACATCAATAAGAAAAATTCGCTGAGTCTGGTGGTAAACGGTATTACAAATCAGTTCAAGCAACAGGGATTTAATTCGTCGGATGTATTAGGACCGTATGAAAACAAGGTATCCAGTTTCGAAACCGGAAACGATTCAAAAGATAGTTGGTACAGCGGAAGCGCCAACCTCAATTACAAGCGCGTTTTAGATACGCTTGGGTCGGAATGGACAGCAGATCTGGATTACGCTGCTTACGGAAACAACACCCAACAATTGTTTACCACACG
>JBILJP010000533.1:0-2755 GCA_044377135.1 Fluviicola sp. | reverse complement strand
CATGACAGAATACATGGCGCACAAGCCCACATAGTTATTGAGCACATTGATCGAAGCGTCATCCTGAAAACGGTCGTCAGAAAAGGAGACAATGGCCTTGAATTTTGTTTGGTCGTTTTTGCGGTAAATTCCGGTTACGCCAAATTCAACAGCGTTTGAAATTTGTGGATTTACAGGTGTATAATTAGTGCGTTCAAGTTTGCGATTGAATGTAACTTGCCCACCAACATATAACTGAGCCTGCGCAGTACCTGAAACCAATAAAACAAAGAGTAAAAATTTTTTCATAGCATTAAGTTTAGATTTGAAATTGCGTGAAACCACTTTAGTTTTCACATTTACAGGCGCTTGCAAATCAAAAATAATGCCAAGATTGGTTGCGTGAAGCAGTTCTTAAAAATTTATCCCAACCCCAAATGTCAAAGAAAAATGAAAACGGCTTGGGAAGTTGAAGCGTTGAGAATTTTTGAAATCATTTAGTATTTCATCATTAAAATTCTGACTCAGTGGTGTGCTAATGGCATAAGCGCATAGATTCATTTGAGTAATGAGCGTGATCCATTTGAATGGGGTATAGGTGAGGGATGTTTGACCTTTAACACCTAATTGAAGGTGGTGACTTTGATAAAAATTGTGGTAGAAAGGATAGTCATTTATTTCAACGGTGTCTGTATTGAATTTTTGAGTGCGTAAGGAGGCGCCAGCGCCATAAGTCCAGTTGAAGTGTTTGGCTAAATTGATTTGTTTTGAAAAGGTGACGTTCGTTTCAATTATGCGCCGTGTTGCATAGATATCTGAATTTGTAGGAATATATTTCCAATCTCGATGGTTAATAAAGGTATTTAGCTGTGCGGTAATAAGCCGCTGCGATGGTTTTTGAAACTGATATTGCAAACACCTTGAGGTCTTACTGTTAAGTGCATTTATTGGTATTCTGTCAAAGAAGTAGTCAAAAGCGCTGGACTGTATTGAAATTTGATGTTGAGCTATGCTTTTTTGAGAAAACAGACACAATACGCAAAGGACAAACAAGAGTTGAATAGTTTTTTTCATATCTAACTTTACGAACCGTGCCGTCAAAAAGGAAGTGCGACATCTCTTTATTTTATTTTCTTATTTTCAACTTCCCTGATTGAAAAATGAAGCGTATTTCAAATGTAAACTTCAATGGGTCATGAAATTAAAAATAGTATTTGTATTTTGTTTAGCGTTAGGCAGTGTAATAAACGCTCAAAAATTAAATAATTGGAAGCTTGATTGTTATCAATTCAATGCAGGTGGCGTCATGAGTACAAAAATTCCTGCAGCAACCTATGCCAATTATGATTCCATACTTTCCTCCATCTATGAAGGTGCTTTAGTTTGGGGAACGCCAAAAGCACTTGCCAATTTGCGCATGAGACCTATATTTCATGCCGATGTTCAGTTTTTTAATTCAAAGTCAAATGCCACACAACGCTTTGGAATATCATTAAACAACAGGTTATTGACCTCATTTTTAACACAATACATTTCATATCCTGACTCAGTTGCTTTTCCATTTGGTGCTATTAACGACTTGCGCGTAGATCATAGATCTCCTGTTTTAACCTTAGATTATTCTTATCTGAAGAAAATAAAAGTTACCAAGCAACTCAATTTTAATTTTGGTGCAGGCTTTTATCTTGGACAAAGTTTAGGTAATCGCATCAGCACTTTTGCAACCAATACTACCTCTTATGGTGTCGTGTTTGCATTTGAAAACTACAGCACAAGTGATATCATGGCCAGAGGATCATCAATCGGCAACTTCGCCAAACACAATTTCAATGCTGGAATCTACGCCAGTTTTGGCCTGGAATATAGCCTGCACGACAAGCAAGCAGAAAATCATCGTTGGTTTATAACCTATGAAAACCGCATTTGTTATGACTTCTTCGCGGTTAAAAATGTACCTTCTTCTTTGTTTTCGTTTCAGTCGGCAAACATGTTTGGCTTGAAATATTACTTGAATAGAAAGTAGTAGGCGTTTGGTTAATAGTTATTTCAACTAATCTTAAAAGGCAACATTGAAAAAACCCACGTATTCTTTGCTAATGGGTGCAATGTTTTTGTTTGCATCTCCGAGGTAATGTAGCGTAATTTTATAAAAGTAGGTGCCTTCATCTACGCTGTGTTCATTGACCTTGCCATTCCAAATCAGATTGTTCCCTGCGGCTAGTTGCCCCTTCAATTGATGCAGCACAGTACCATTTCTGTTTAAAATACTCACCTGACTTTCTACTGCCTGATTCACAAAGATTGTAAACACATCATTAATGCCGTCATTGTTTGGTGAAAATACATTCGGAATTTCGCACAGCAGTTCATTGTTTACCTGCACACTTAAAGAAAAAGTATCTGCACAACTCGGATCGTTTTGATAAGCAACGAGTTGTATGTCATAGAGCCCGGTAGTATCAAAGGCAAGGATCGTCAGTTCAGTATTTGTATTTACACCATTTAAAGACCATACAAAGTTGTTGGCACTCAACGATTGGTTTGCAATTGTAAGTGTTTCATTTACTGCAACAACCTGAGATGATAACTCGAAATAAGCCACTGTTTGGATGATACTTTCTATGACAATCGTTGTGTCGTTGGTGCAGCCGTTTTGGTCTTGAATGCTTAGGTTATGACTGCCTGAACTTAAGTTATTAAAAAGTGTGTTGCTCTGAAAATTCGAATTATCTAATTGGTAAGTCAAAGGAAGCGAGCTTGAATTACCTTGCACAAC
>JBILJP010000532.1:0-2761 GCA_044377135.1 Fluviicola sp. | reverse complement strand
GTATGCAACAATCGAATACGCACTGTTCGGGTGAATGCAGGTGCCATCTGCGTATTGGTGA
The DNA here is from genome assembly GCA_044377135.1 of Fluviicola sp. Classification (GTDB taxonomy): domain Bacteria; phylum Bacteroidota; class Bacteroidia; order Flavobacteriales_D; family Crocinitomicaceae; genus Fluviicola. The sequence continues at coordinate 2,700 of JBILJP010000532.1, read as the reverse complement.
AATTGGTCCAAACCGATGACGTTGTTTGATTTCCGGTGTTGTAACTGCTAAGAACTGTACCTCCTGCATTCCGGTATTCTACAATTATCCGTCCTTGATCTTGCGGCGACTGCAGATAGGTTTGTATGCGACCGGTAAACATAAAACTGGCCGTTCCTGCATCAATTTCGGCTGCATAAGCACTCACATCTATATCTTGATAAGAATCGGAGTTGGCATCACTTCCGGCAAAAAGGTAATAGGTTCCTGCAAATGCCGTGGCGTAACCTCCGTTGCGAAATTGCTGCTGAAAATTGCCATTGCTTAGCCAATTATTACATGTCCATCGGCCCAAACTTTCAACTTCTGCTTGCGATAACCCTTTGTCGAATAAGGCAATTGTAGAAACATCAATGATTCCATCATCGCCGTTGTCGTCTGACATAAAATAGATGCTCGGATCCAACGAAAATCTTCCGTCGACGGATTGAACAGTTCCGGTTCGGATCAATCTTCCATCCAGGTAAATATTGAAAAACGAACCATTGCTCACTGAAATAATCAACCGATGCCACACATTTGGTATTGCACCTTCAGCCCCATAACCAACTGCCCCAACACCGATCATTCCGTCAGAATCGCGCACAAAAATTTCGGCGTCGTTGCTATTGGTTTGATTCGATTGGTAAATTGATTTCCACGTTCCGTAAGCAGAAATTCGGAAATCGACCAAAATGGAATAACGATTCACAAAAGATCCGCCATTAGGAGCAATACCATGTGTAACCCGGTAATTACTTCCCACTCCGATTCGCACGGCATTATCGCCAGCAGAATAACCGGCAATGGTGGTATGTGTTCCGTTTAATGTTAGATTGGGTCCCACAGTTGCCGTGAGCGGAGAAGAAGTATTGTTGAATTCCCACAACCCTCTGAGACTTGGCCAAGAAGCCGGCACAATAGCCGTGTTGTAAGCCGGAGTTCCTTGCTCGAAACCAGGATTTTGAATGAGGTTTTGAGCCTGTGAATTGGAAATGATCATTCCAATCAATAGAATACTAAGTAGTGCTGATTTTGTTGTTTTCATGTATCAAATTTATATCATATATGTAAACAAAACAGTCATTAATTGAATATTAATAAAAGAGTAATGATTCATTTTTGTAGGGGTGCAACTGCCTCTTTTCAGGCCAATTATGTCCGCAAAAACATGCTTTTTTCAGTACACCTTAATAAAAAGTAAACGTGAACTTTTTCCGGAACTAAATCGTTTTACTCCGAACGACTTCTTTTGGAGAACCTGCACCCGATTCACGAGAAAAATGTGGCGCAGTTTTTTTCAGCCAAGCCAAAAGAAATGGTCATGCCCGCACCGCCAAGCGCGTTAACAATCAACACGTTTTCAGTTGGTTTATGGATAAGGTAAGGTTCGCCTGCAACACTTTTAGCATACGTTCCGCTCCAACGTTCAACAATTTCCACCTCTTTCAGATCAATCAATTGTTGAATTCCTTTTAAAATGAGTTGATTGATCAATTCTTTATTAAATGGTTCGGCTTCTTCTCCGTATTCGTGCGAATCGCCCAAAATAAGCTCTCCGTAATTGTTTTGTGCCACCAATAAATTAATGCCGTATTTGATCAATTCGGGATGGTTTTTCTTTATTCTACGGGTAATGTGTTTCAATGAAGGACAATTGGCAAATGACGGATAATGAATAAATGAAGTGGCACTATAGAGCGCCGGACCAATCCATTTTGTTGTTGGCGGCACACCTTTCAACATTTGCAGCTTGCATTTGGTAATTTGGGCAGATTTATACACTTCAGGGTACAACGTTTCAAATTCTGCTCCGCTTGCCAGAATCACTTTTTTTGCACAAAAAACACCTTTATTCGTAATCACTTCGGGCAGTTCCAATGACAGCACTTGTGTTCCGAAAATAGCATCAACTCCGTATTTTTCCTGGAGCCAATTGATCAGGTTGGGAAGCGTTTCTCTGCTGTTTATGGTGATTTCTTCACTGCTGTACAGAGAACCCATTAATCGATTGGGGCGCACCTCCGGACAAACTTCCAATGTTTCTTCTGGCGATAAAAGCGTGAATCGATTGCTGTTTTGTTGCCCAATAAATTCATGAATCAACTGTAATTCATCCTGATGATGCACCAATCCTAAAGAACCCGAAGTTTTGTTCCAATTGCCCGTGTCTTTAAAAAACTCTTGCCACACCTTGGCCGACACTTTTGCTAAAGGCAGATTGACAGTTTCATCTTGCCCGATTGGCCAGAACAGTCCGAAATTTCTGACAGATGCACCGATGCAACGGTTGTTTTTTTCAACCAACAAAACTGTCAATCCTTTTTTAGCAGCCCAATATGCATGAGCTAAACCTACAATTCCTGCTCCTACGATCACTACATCGTAGTATTTCATCAGTTTATCGTTCATTGGTTAGTCTACTGCCTGAGCAATCAATATTCCTTCTTCACTTAATACTTCACGAATACCAAGGACCAAATCCGTCATGTCTGCTTCAAACAACTGACCGATATTGCCTATTCTGAACGCATTACATTGACTTAATTTACCCGGATAAATCACCAAATTTCGTTCGTTGAGTTTTCGGTAAAACCTGTCAAAGTCAAAATTAGGATGTTCGGGATACAGATAAGAAGTGATAATATGTCCCTGGATAGCTTCATCCAAATATTCAATTAA
>JBILJP010000181.1:0-9726 GCA_044377135.1 Fluviicola sp. | reverse complement strand
AACTCAAAGGTGTAGATTTACGCGTAGCAAGCTGGTGGGCTAGTCCAACAATTTACAGCACCGCAGCCGGACAAACTCCCGATTGCTGGGCCACAGGATTGGGAACTCCCGGAGCAGTTGAAATTGCAACAACAGGTAACTGGAACGGAACATCAATCGGTTTGGAAGGCGGCGAAGGTCAAAACTTCAATCATGCTAAAATTGGCGTTTCCAAAGATCCATCTCAACCATTGTGCATTTTCGGTGATATGAACCAACAAGGTGCTTTGGCTGCGAATTATGCGTATCAGGGACAAGTGTGTAGCAGCAGTCAAAACGGTCGTGGCGGAACCTTTTATGTACTCAACAATGAATCCTTATTTGCCAGTCTTACAAGTCTTTTAGCAGGTGAAAGTGCACCGGTAAAAGGGACAAGTGGTGATTAATTCAATTTATTCAACATAAAAAAATCCCGCTTTTCATGATTGAGAAGCGGGATTTTTATTCAAATGAATGATTTATAATACCGCCTGTAATTCCTTGATTACCTGCGTATATAGATTTTCATAAATCGGCAACACTTCTTTCAACGAGAATTTATGCGCCTGCACCAATGCTTGTTCACGGAAAGCTTGTAAACGTGCATCATCCGACAAAATATGAATGGCGTGTTTCGACATAGCGTTCACATCACCTACATTGGATAAATATCCTGAAAAACCATGACGATTCACCTCAGGAATACCACCTGTATTAGACGAAACAACAGGAACACCTTCAGCCATAGCTTCCAACGCTGCCAAACCAAAGCTCTCGGTTTCTGAAGGCAACAAAAATAAATCGGCAATTTCTAAAATAGGTCCGGTTTCGCGCACTTTTCCGGTGAAAATGATTTTATTGCAAATCCCCATTTCACGCGCCATACGCTCTACCAACGGTCGTTCAGGTCCGTCACCACCCAATATCAATTTGGCAGGAATACGTTCTTGAACCTGCCGGAAAATCTCCACCACATCCTCTACTCGCTTCACTTTACGGAAATTGGAAATATGGCACAAAATGCGCTCGTGATCCAAGGCATAATGCCTACGTTTTTCCAAATCGATGGGTTGCAACTCGGCTTTAGCCTGAATGAAGTTCGGAATCACGTGAATTTCGCGATCTGTTGCAAAATGGGCGAATGTATCTTTTCTCAAACTTTCGGAAACGGCTGTCACAGCGTTCGAAGCGTTGATACAAAACGTAATTACCGGTTCAAACGAAGGATCTTTCCCAACAAGTGTAATATCGGTGCCGTGAAGTGTGGTAATAAACGGAATATCTATTCCCTGCGAACGCAAAATCTGTTGTGCCATAAAAGCCGCCGAAGCGTGTGGAATAGCATAATGCACGTGCAATAAATCAAGATTTTCGTATTTCACTACATCCACCATTTTACTCGCCAATTCGGTTTCGTATGGCTGGTATTCGAAAAGCGGATAATCACTCACCGCAACTTCGTGGTAATAAATATTTTCTCTAAAACTGCCCAAACGCACCGGTTGCGAATAGGTAATAAAGTGAATTTGATGTCCTTTCAATGCTAAAGCTTTCCCCAATTCGGTGGCAACTACGCCACTTCCGCCGAAAGTTGGATAAAGTACGATACCGATTTTCATTCGTGTGTTTGTTTTTTCGTTTAGTTGTTTTGTTGTTTGCCCTTTTGTTTGTCTGAATTTTCGTTGGTTCGTGTCAGTCTGAGACTAATCACGTAAACTGTTGTATTTTCTACAAAGGTATCTCTATTATTATCATCACAATCTTACTCTTGTTGTATTATTCTTGAAAACCTACCGTTGTTGTATACTATATGATCAACTTGGTGCACGCGATGAATCGCGTGCCCACAGGATGAATCGCGTGCCCACAGGATGAATCGCGTGCCCACTGTTAGATTTCGGTTATTACTTCGATTCGACCAAGGATTACAATATATCGCCCGGTCACTTTAGATTTCAATTATTTCTTCGATTCAGCCAAAGCTTCATAGATAACTCGTTGAATCTCGGTTCTGATACCCATATTGGTGATTTTCCAATTGGTAGCATCCGGATAAACACGGTTGGAAAGGAATACAAAATTCACCTTAAACTCAGGATCGGCCCATGCCAACGTTCCGGTAAAGCCCGAGTGACCAAAACTGCTTGATGATACCAACGAACAAGTAGGTCCGCTTTTTTTGTCAATCGTAGGTTTATCAAAGCCCAACCCACGACGGTTTTTCGGACAATACTGACAGCTGGTGAATTGCTCCACAATACTGCGGTCGATCAAACTGAATTCACCCACCTGACCTTTGTTGAGCAAAACCTGCATCAATGCTGCCAAATCGGTTGCGTTGGAGAATAAACCTGCGTGACCGCCTACTCCACCAACCATTGCTGCTCCCGGATCGTGTACATATCCGTGAATGACTTGCTTGCGGTATTCTTTGTCGTTTTCGGTAGGAACAATCTCCGACAAACGGAATTTGCGCATCGGTAAATAAGTCATTCGCTGCAAGCCTAATGGTTTGTAAATGGCCTGATCAACATACTTATCCTGCGTTTTTCCGGTCGTTTTTTCAATGAAGGCTTTGAAAAAGTAGTAACCTAAATCGGAATATTCGTACTTCTTTTCGCCGGATAACGGTGTTTCTAAAATGGTTTTTAGCATCACTTTTCCATAATCGTCTCTGATCCATAAACCATCTGCTACCGGAACGGAAAAACCGTCTTTTTTGGTCGTACTGTAAATATCCGTTTTCCATTCACCTTCTTTTAAGGTCGATTTATAAAACGGAATCCAAGGCGTCAATCCGGCCTGATGCGTCAACATATCACTCGCTTTCAGCTTGGCGTAGTCCGTTCCTTCTACAATTTCAGGAACCAAATCGCCCAAAGTTGACGTTTCATCAAATTTACCTTCCGATTTCAATTTCATCAACGACATCGTGGACGAAGCAATTTTGGTAATGGAAGCAATATCGTACAAATGGTCGTTGGTAATCGAATCGCCTTTTTCATACATGGTAGTGCCATATGATTTTTGGTGAATCACTTTTCCATCAATCGCCACCACAACCTGACAACCAGGAAGTGCTTTCGAACGGATCGCATTGTCTACAATTGCGTCAATTTCCTTCATTTTATCGGAGGAAATGCCCAATTCTTCCGGAACCGTGTATTTCAATCGTCCGTTTCCTTTCACGCTCAATCCGGTTCCTTTTTTCCAGGTATCGTTGATGGAAATTTCCAGTTTTCCGTTTACGTCAAAAGCTCCCATGATGAATTGTCCTACCCGATCTTGCGCCAATTCATGATTTTCGTACCCCAACACACACGCATCGATATTCGCCGGAAGTTGAGCCGTTTCTGCCAATACCAGCGGATTTCCGAAGAAGGTTGTAATCACCGTTGCTTCAGCTGGAAGTAAATTCGTCACTTTTTGCCATTCACCAAAACCATAATTGTTTTTGGCGCGTTGACCATTGGAATGAAAATCGGTAATGATCACATCGTATCCTTGCCATGACTTGTCTTTCAGACGTTCAAGCGCTTCTTTGATGGAATAGAAATGGAAATGCTCCACATTCGCATAACGATCAATGCTTTCTCTGAATGCCAACGCGTGCGTTCCAACGCTAATGCGTGCAATCTTGCGATCCAACCGATCAAGCGGTAATGATTTGTTCTCGTTTTTAATGACCACCATCGCTTTTTCATACACTTGCGCGCACGCCAGGTTGCGTTCAATGGTCATGTCTTTGCGTTTCACCATCGGTTTGTGAATGATGGCTTTGTATTTGGCGCGAAGCACTTGTTTACAGCGAGCGTCGATTTCGGTGACCTCCAAATCTCCCGAATCTACTTTCTTGCGAATGAGTTGAATGGCTTCTTTCACACTTTCCGGAAACAATACGATGTCACAACCTGCCATGTAAGCCTTGGCTACCACTTCCGATTTACCGTATTTCTCTGAAACAGCCTTCATATTCAAGGCATCCGAAATTACCAAACCTTTAAATTTCAGTTCATTGCGCAAGTAACCTTGAATTACTTTTTTGGAAAGGCTGCTTGGCGTTCCCGAATTATCCAACGAAGGCACATTCAGGTGAGCCACCATCACGGCGCTTGTTCCGGCAGCAATTCCACTTTTAAATGGGGCAAAATCGATGGACTTGAATTCTGCTTCGGTATGTGAAACGGTTGGCAATTCCAAATGCGAATCGGCATCCGTATCGCCGTGACCGGGAAAGTGTTTCACACACGAAAGCACGTTTTGACCTTCCATTCCCTGCACAAATGCCGAAACATGTTTGGCAACGTGGGTAGCATCCGACCCGAACGCACGAAAACCAATCACCGGATTTTTAGGATTACTGTTCACATCTGCCACCGGTGAAAAACTCAGGTGAATGCCCATTTGATCACATTCAATGGCCATGAACTCGCCCATTTTCTTCGTAAGTTCCACATCATTCGCCGCACCAATGGTTTGTGCGTATGGAAAACGTTCTTCCTGAAAAATACGCATTGCAATTCCCCATTCGGCATCCATTCCAATCAATAACGGAACTTCGGCTTTTTTCTGAAAACGGTCAATGCTGTTGAGTAAATTCTCGCGCTCTCCCTGAAAAAAGATGATTCCTCCAATTTTATCTTCGGTTACTTGTCGTTCAATTTCTTCAATGTGACTATCGCCCCGGTTTGACCAGCAAGCCACCATAAACGACTGTCCGATTTTTTCTTCTACCGACATTCGCGAAAGCTGGTCGTTGACCCATTTATCTTCTTCCGTGAGTGCTTTACCTTTAGAACGACTGGTTGTTTTACTATTTTTCGGGCTGCTCGACAATGCAATCGTTGCCACAGCAATCAATAAGGTAACTACCAGAACCGGCTTGAAAAATTTCATGAATTCTATTTTTGACAAAAATAATCGTTTCCCTCACAGCGAACAGAATATTAAATAACTAAAACTCCCACAGATGCACAGATTATAGCTCGGCTAATGGCTTACGCTGAAGCTTGTGCCATCGCTAAAGCTATTGGCGTCACGCGATCAGCAAAGGCGCAACGCACTCGCTTGGATATTGACGCAAAACAATCAATTGTTTAAAGCTTGCGCTGCCGTTAGGAGCGCGAAAAAATCTGGGCATCTGTGGGAGACAAGCCATGTGTCCTTGCCGCAGAAAAACTGACGCTTTGTCAGCTTGTGAAAAGTGGAACGGGAATTGTCTGTTTTCACTCTGAAAAGTCATTTTTAGTCGTATTTTTGGAATCGCTGTATCCAAAACAAGAACTTAAACGTGCGGAAACAGTCGACACAGAACAAGGTAGAAGCAAAAAAGCATGTCAGATCTCATTCGTTTACTTCCGGATCATATCGCCAACCAGATTGCTGCCGGTGAGGTAGTTCAACGTCCTGCCTCGGTGATTAAAGAGCTGATTGAAAACAGCATCGACGCCGGAGCGACTAAAATCGAGGTCTTTGTGAAAGACGCCGGAAGAACCTTGATTCATATTGTTGACAACGGAAAAGGAATGTCGCCGCTGGATGCCCGCATGTGTTTTGAACGTCATGCAACCAGTAAAATTCAGCATGCCGACGATTTGTTTGCGCTCACCACCAAAGGATTTAGAGGTGAAGCCTTGGCTTCCATTGCCGCAATTGCACATGTGACACTTAAAACGCGTCGCGCGACCGATGAATTGGGAATCGAATTGACCATTGAAGGCAGTTCTATTGTGAAACAAGAACCGGTGCAATGTGCCGTGGGTGCTTCGTTTGAGGTGCGTAACCTGTTTTACAATGTACCGGCTCGGCGCAATTTCCTGAAGTCAGACAATGTGGAACTCAAACACGTGTTGGATGAATTTGAACGTGTTGCATTGGCACATGCCGATCTTGGTTTCAGACTAGTGCACAATGATCAGGAAATCTATCATTTATTGCCAGGCCCGATGCGCAAACGTATTGTAGATGTCTTTGGGAAACAATACAACGACAAATTGGTTCCTGTTACCGAAAGCACCGATATTGTTCGCATTGAAGGATTTGTAGGAAAACCGGAAGCCGCCAGAAAATCGCGCGGAGAACAGTTTTTCTTTGTCAACAATCGCTTTTTTCGAGACACGTATTTTAATCATGCCGTCAATTCAGCGTTCGAACAATTGCTTCCGGGGAAGTCGTTTCCGAGCTATTTCTTGTTTTTGGAAGTAGATCCGAAACAAATAGATGTCAACGTACATCCTACCAAAACGGAAATTAAATTCGAAGAAGATAAAGCCATTTATTCCATCCTCAAAAGCGCAATTCGCTTGGGATTGGGCAAATTCAATATTTCTCCAACGCTGGATTTTGACCGTGAGAGCGAGTTTGATTTACCGCTTTCCTTTTTAGGAACTCCAGCAGTTGAACCGACAATCCGGGTTGATAAAACGTTTAATCCGTTTGATCCGCCTAAACAACCATCCGGCTCTTCGTCAAAAGCATTTACAACTGCGATGAACAACGTTGGTTTCGGTAAATCTCCGGTTTCTGAAAAACAACCGTGGGAACATTTTTGGAACACCTCCAACGATGTTCTTCCGGAATTGGAACCCGAGGCGGAACAAACTGCGCTGGTTGTTGAAGGAATTCCTTCAGGTCCGTTTTTGATCAAAGGAACCTTTATTGTGGCGGCCATTCAGGAAGGAATTTTGTTGATTCACTTCCGAAGAGCTCAGGAGCGTTTGCTTTACGAAGAAATGATGCGCGGTTTTTACGTAGCTCCGCTCGCTTCGCAGCAATTGCTCTTTCCGATGGAAAAACAGTGCTCGAAACAAGAAAAATTGTCGTGGGAAGAGCACCACGTGACCTTACAGCGCATCGGTTTTTCATGGTTGTGGAAAGATGAAGAATTGCAGTTGACCGGAATTCCGGACATTATTTCCGAATCGACCGTTTTGCAATGCGTAGATAAAGTACTCGAGCAATTGCAACAAGGAACGCTCGACAAAGGCGAAATAGCCCATACCGTTTTGTCGCAGCTTGCATTTGCAGGAAGTATGCATTTAAAGCTCAATCCTGATCAGGCATCACTGAACGATTTTGTCAGTCGCTTGTTTGAACAACAAGAACACCAGTTTACACCAAGCGGAAAACGCATTTTGAATACCATTAGTAACGAATCTATGATCCAACTCTTTTAACGATATGTTTTCTATTCTCAATAACATACCGCAGGTAACCAGAAGTTTATTGATACTGAATGTCTTAATGTTTATTTTGACGGAGTTTCTTGACTTACAGGGCATTGATTTGAGATCTATGCTTGCCATTCATGCCATCAACTCTCCATTTTTTGAACCGTATCAAATTGTTTCTCACTTTTTCATGCACGGAGATAGCATACACTTGATCATGAACATGTTCGGTTTATTGATGTTTGGTGCTTTTCTGGAAAAACTGTGGGGAGCCAAACGATTCTTCATCTTCTTTTTTGCGGCCGCGATCGGTTCATGGATATTGGATGGTACCATAAGTTATATCCAAATCTACCAATTGAAAAGCGAACTCTTAGCTAATGGATATACGTTATCCGATATAAGCGGAATGCATGCGTCATTGTTAGAGCATCCGGGATATTACTCACTTCCAACGCCAGAAACGATAAGTCCGGATATTTATGTCAACTATCAAAAGGCTTGTATTTCCTCATCTTTAGGAGCATCCGGCGGTATCTTTGGAATCTTGGCTGCATTTGCGATTTTATTCCCGAACACAGAACTACAAATGCTTTTCTTTCCGGTTCCGATAAAAGCCAAATTCCTCATTGGTGCGTATGTAGCTTATGAGCTGTATATGGTGTTCAATCCACGAATGGGCGATAATGTCGGGCATTTGGCACACATTGGCGGTGCAATAGTCGGAGCGATTTTAGTACTCATTTGGCGTAGAAACAGAAATCAATTTTATTAAACATGCAAACACAACGTTCGTTTCTTGATGAATTGAAATTCCAATACAAAGTTGGCGGAATGCACATTCGGTTGATTTTTGTGAATGTGGTGATTTTCTTCATAATCGCTACAACGGCTATGATCGAACGGCTTTATCAGACGCCTGCTTCGGAAGGAACTCCCGTATTGGACATTCTGAAAGACATTTTTGCCTTACGTACCGATTTGTCGCAACTCATCTACAAACCGTGGGGATTGTTTACGAGTATTTTTTCGCATTTCAGTCTTATTCACTGTTTTGTAAACATGATGATGCTGTTTTTTGCCGGACGCATGTTCTTGCAATTTTTTAGCGGAAGAAGATTGCTGCACACCTACATTATTGCCGGAATTGCCGGTGGATTGGTTGAGATTTTAGCTTCGTTGGCATTTCCTGCCATGGAAGACAGTCACGGCTTGATTGTAGGGGCTTCCGGATCGATCATGGGGCTTTTTACTGCGCTTTTTGTGTACCGTCCCGGCATGCAAATCAATGTTTTCAGCGTTCAAGTTCCGTTTTTCATTGTTCCATTATTTTTTCTGATTTCAGACTTTATTAATTTAGGAGCCAATGATGGAACGGCGCATTTCGCGCATTTAGGAGGCGCTTTGATTGGTTGGATTTCAATGGTAAACCTACATTCATCATCGAATATTATTAATTTCTCTGAAACGATGGGACAACGATTTCTTGCTTTTTTTAGTCGACTGTTCAAGCCCAAACAACGCATGCGTGTTGAAAGAGGCGGTGGACGAACAGTAAAAACAGATGAACAATACAACGTAGAGGCCAAAGAGCGTCAGCGTAAAATAGATGCGATCCTGGATAAGATTTCCAAATCGGGTTATGAATCACTCTCGAAATCGGAAAAGGAATTTCTATTTTCGCAGAGTAAGAAATAAACTAAATGACCAAATGGTTGCGTAAAATAGCACGATTTACTTCATGGATGAAGGTACTGACGGTCATTTGTCTTTCGTCCTTGCTATTGTCCTACCTCTGCCCCTTTGTGCACCCGAATACCTTTTGGCTCATGCCGTTTTTCGGTTTGGCCTACCCAATCATCATCATTTGCACGCTGTTATTCCTGATTTATTGGGCGTTTATGCGTTCCAAGTGGTTTTTTATAGTGTTGGGAGTGATTGTATTGGGCGGAACACTTCATTTTCGCACACTTTCCATTACATTTTCGAGCGAAGAAGCCACGAAAGAAGACAATGTTTGGAAAATCATGAGCTACAACGTGCGCTTGTTTGATGTCTACAATAAATCGATCGAAGAACGCAACAAAAACCGCAATGGCATTATTGCCTACATTGAACAAATGAATCCTGATGTAGTGTGTTTTCAGGAATTCTACCAACAAGACAAACCGACTAGCTTTTCTACGAAAGACACGCTAATTGGGTTAATGAAAATGAATTATTACCATGAGCGGTACTCGCATAAAATGACCGGAAGACAAAATTTCGGAATCTGCATGCTTTCCAAATATCCGATCATTGCCAAGGGAGATGTCATGTTCAATAATAGCTCGAACAGCGATAACTACTGTATTTTTGCCGATGTTGTAAAAAACGGTGACACGCTTCGCATCTACAACATTCACCTGCAATCCATCAAACTACAGCAAGACGATTATGCTTTGTTCGGCGAAAAAAACAAACAAGCCAATTCGGAGAAGTCGACCTTTCGTTTGCTGATTGAAAAATTGCGCATTGCATACCCAAATCGCGCTGATCA
>JBILJP010000564.1:0-2796 GCA_044377135.1 Fluviicola sp. | reverse complement strand
GAATGGGAGAACTTCTACAACTTCAACCGACCGCACGGTGCTTTCAACGGAAAAACACCCTATGAAGCCCTTCGCGAAAGGCTATAATCTCTCCCAGTCGATGTCCCGCTAGATCGTCAACCTTACAGATAGCGACGGCCTGGTCCTTGCGGAAGGTGTTGCCGACAAGTGCGGCTTTAATTTGGGAATCAGTTAGTGCTGGTGCAACAAATTCAGGTCCAGACTTCGAAAAGCCTATCCCTCCCTCGCCGCCAGAACCTTCCATGATCTTTTCACGCGCCTTGCCGAACGGGACATCCCGTTGACCAGTGGCGCTATAAAATTTGTCAGCACTGTCGGCGGGCTTGGGCCCACCTTCGCCAGCTTCGCCTTCGCTCGCATAAACTCCTGTGGTCAACGAAAGCGCAAGGCCAGCGGCTACCCATATTTCCTTTTGATCATTTTAAGAACCTCCTGTTGTGAGTTAAAGCGATGTTTCTAGCGACAGGCGCACTGACGCTGGCAGGCCCGGTGCGATTAGGCTGCTGCTTGCTGTTCCCCAGTAACGCTTGTTCGTGATGTTGTCAGCATAGAGACGGAACGTTGTCTCGCGACCGATCAGCGCTGAAGTTGTGTAGCTCATCCCTAAGTCGAAGGTGGTGTAACTGGGGACTGAAAAAGTGTTCACCGCATTTCCGAACCGCCTGCCAACGTGGAACATGCCTGCCGAAACGGCAAGTCCTTCCGCGAAGGGCAGCTTGTACTCGGCAAACAGCGACCCGCTGAACTTTGGAGCATTCTCAACATTTTTGCCAACGACGGTGGCGGCGCCGCTTACCTGCTTTGCCTTCAGCGAAAGCGCCGTGGCATAAATCGACAGATCGTCGGTGACATTACCGGTAAAGCTTGCCTCAAGTCCCTTGTGCTGCGCCAACCCATCAAGGACGAAGAAATTCGCTGGATTAGTATAAGACGACGCACGGTCGATTTGGAAATAAGCCAGTGTCAGCAGCAACCGCGGCTGCAGCTGAAACTTGAAACCGGCCTCGTATTGTTTGCTGGCCGCGGCCGGCAGCGATTGTCCAGCATTCGCCGATGTGGAAGGCGCGATACGCGCATTCTCGAGACCCTCAATATAGGTCGCATAAATGCTTGCCCTGTCGATTGGCTTTACAAGAAGGCCGGCCGAATATGAAGTAGGGTTAGTTTCGTATTGCGTTCGCGTCTCAACGTTGGCGACCGAAAAGGCGCGCGTTGTTTCGTCGTAGTTGGTCTTCCGAACTCCAACGGTTAGCTGAACGGCATCGCTAAATGAAATTCGGTCGAACGCATAATAGCCCAGATCGACAATGTTCGATAAGCTTGAAACTGCAGGCGCCGGCAATCGCGTTTCCGATACTACAACGGGATTGAAATAGTTGTTTGCGTAGGTTGCAACTTGGAGGCGCGGATTGACCGCGTCCCGTTGGTTGCGCGTTACCCCCACGATCAGTTCGTGGAGCAAAGGCCCTGTGTCGAATGTCCCGGCAATTTCGCCACGAAGAAATTGGTTTTCATAATCATTGTCGTTTGCAAGTTCGACCGACAGCGTTCCAGCGCCGGTCGTTGCATCAGTAATTCGGAAGTCCGAAAAGCGTCGGTCACGCGTTAAATTGGATACGCCGGCATTGAGGGTGAACGCCCAAGCTGGTGAAAATTTATACTCGGCGCGGGTAAGAAAATTATATTCGCGGCCAGTGAACCTTTGCCAGTTCGAACCGATATTTTTCCGGTGTGACTGCAGCACAGGCAGAATAAGGGCCCCAGCGATCGCGATCGGCCGTAACGTCGTCGGTTCAACGATATCCTTGAAGATATACTCCGCGTCAGCCTGCAACGTCAGCCCCGGCGCCAGTTCCCAGTCGAAGGCACCCGAAGCAAGAAAACGATGCCCATCCGTGCGGTCGATGCCATTGTCCAGATGGGCCGCTAAAATATTAAGCCGTAGGCCAACACTACCAACCTGGCGCCCAAAATCAAGATGCGCACCAGCCTGACCAAAGCGGTTACCGAAAACGCGGATGCTGCTGACTGGGTCAGCCGACGCGCGTTTCATGACCAGATTAACAATACCCGAGGGCGTAGAAAAGCCATAATAAAGCGCTGACGCGCCCTTCAACACTTCGACGCGAACCTTGTTCTCCAGCGGCAGGTCGACAAGATTGACAATCGGCAGGCTACCATTGAGCCGCCAGTTACCTCGGTTTTCCACTGGTATACCACGGATGGAAAGATTGCTGTAGACCGCTGCATTAATCGCTGCCGCCGTCACACCGGGCGTGTTTCGAAGAGCGTCGAGTGCAGAGGTCGCAAGTTGTGCATTCAAAACCTCTTCCGGAATGACGCTAATAGTCAAAGGCGTGTCGATCTGCAGTCCGTTGCGAAAAGTACCTGCTTGTACGGTATCGTTCCGTTTACCTGTAACGACGATATCCCGGAGTTCCGGACCACCCTCGTCCTCGGACTGCTGTGCAACCGCAATTCCTGGTGACAACATCAACGCGCACAAAGCGGATGATAGAGATGCTCTATTGAAAGTGCGCATAAGACCCCCCCCAACTAATTAAATGTACTTCTAAACATTATAGAACAATATTGTACTTACGTTGTCAATAGTTGAATTTCTTTCCGGTCGTCAAGATGGAGAGACGCGGCGATAAGTTCCCGAGTATATGCATTTTTTGGAAAATTTAGGATCTCCGCAGCTCGCCCTTCTTCGACGATGCGTCCGCTCTCCATTACAATCAGTCGGTCTGCAATGCGTTCGATGACGCCAAG
>JBILJP010000531.1:0-2801 GCA_044377135.1 Fluviicola sp. | reverse complement strand
CCTTCCAACAATAAATGTCCGTTGGCAAAGATTCCGGCTAGCATCAATTCAATCATTTCACTCTGACCGATCACATACTTGCGCATTTCTTCGCGAACACGATTCACTTTCTGCGCTACCCAAATCAATTCGCTTTGGTCGCGTTGCTGAAAATGCGGTTCTGAAGCCAGCATCGGATTCGGAATTTCACTCATCGGAGTTGCCTCCGGTGTCACATTATCTTTAGGCATGTAGGGAGAATGCTCCGGTTGTTGTCCTTCACTTGATCCCGGTTGCCCTTCGGGCTGGGAAGAGAGGTTGTCGTCTTGATTCATCATGCTGATTTGTGTTTAATATGTTCTACAAAAAGGAATAAGGCATGTTTCCCCGATCGTGAGAGCCATGAATGTCGTATAATGACTTGATCACCGTTTTCGGCCGAAAGGGTAGTAACACCTTTTTCTGTCGATTGCGCCAATCCTGCTGAAATATCGAATGTTTTCTTGCCGAAAAGCGAGGGATAAACAATCATTTCGTTTTGTTTGATAATGGCTACCGGTAAGGAGATGAAGCGCGCCGCTACGTATAAGAAGATCATGGCTGCAATCACTAGTAAAATTCCATAACCGCTTCCCATAGAAAGGGAATACAATCCGCGAATGAGCGTAAACAAGCCCAATACAATACCCAAACCACCGTGCAATAAACTACGGTTGACTACTACGTGCTGATCGCCCGATACAAACTGAGCACTCGGTTTTGAAATTCCGGTTACCAGGTAAAAATGACGGATATAGCGATACAAGTCGGAAAGCGTAGCCTGATTCACGTCAGACGGTTTTTTTGTTTCTACAAAGCGCAGTACTTTTCGCAATTCTTCGCCTTCAACCGATGCTTTTTCAATCAAGCGATTGACATCTTCTTCGCGGTTTTTGGTATTCAGCAAATCAATGTAGAAATGGCGATTAATAGCCACATAGAAGTTCTTGCGCAACACCAGCAAAATACTGTATGGCGAGTTGCGTGAAAGATAAATACTACTCAAAGTATCCACAAAAGCCAATGACATGTTGCGTTTTTCCGGAACTCCCGGTAATACAGCTTCGCGACGCTTGGCTCTGAATAGAACATATAAAAGGAACACCAAAATACCATAAAGGAAAGCCCAGCGCAGTGCTTCGTTTTTCATGATAAATTGCAAGTAGCTGTTGTCTTGTTTTTCGTTGCCTTGACCTTCTTCTTGTGACTGATCCAATGAATTGTTGTTCGGTTGGTTCACAACTTGTCTTCCGTATTCCATCCAAATGACCGGTTTGTCTTTCGGAATTCGGCGCAACATGATCGAAGCATGGGCAAAACCGTTGGGCGTAATCACCTGATAATTGCAAAACAATCGAGGCACACTGTGCATGATTACTTTTCCTTTTTTCTGGTCAGATTCAAACGCAATCGGGTAATTCATTCCCCACGCAAATGCACGGTAGAGCGTATCTTTGATACTCGACGGTTCAAAAGGATACCAATCTGCCTGAACGGTGTCGTTTTGGAAAACGGCCGAATAGAGCAATGAAGTATCTCCCAAAGCAACGTAGAATTTATTGGTGTAATCCCATAAATAAGCGCCTGGTTCAAAATAGCGTTCGTACAGGTTTTCAGTTACATGGTCGAATGCCATGAAAATAGTAGAACCGCTGTCTACATAGGTATCGATGACATCAAATTCGTAGCTGTACATCCCGAAGCCTTCACCCACAAAAATATAGGTAGCACTATCATGTTGCGGAATTGAATCCAATTGCGACCAGCGGCGAAGTACATACACAGAATCGTCGACATGGGTTTTGAGCAATTCGTTGAAAAAGCCCAAACCGCGCGGATCTTTCGATTCTATCACATATTCCGGAATCCACTTGCTGGAAAATTGCTTCTGTTTTTTGGCAGCTTGCAATTGTGCTTCCGAGGGGGAATCAAACAACCAAAAAAGCACTCCGACAATCAGAATACAGGCCAATAACGCTATGATGACTCTCCGATTCATGCGATGCGTTCGATTGTTTTATAATTGGCGTCCAATACAGGTTGCATATGCTTGTAAGCAGCTTCGTCTATGGTGTAATCTCCGTACCAAACCACATCGTAAATTCCCACAATTTCTTCAAACTCTTTAAGGCCTCGTCTTCCCTGCATCTCAATGATGTAGTGAATATTCGTTTTTTCTTTTTTCCAGAAAATCCATCGACGTTGAATGAGTTCTTTCATGGCGAAAAGGAAATAAATCCGCACACATTCGCGGTAATCGCCTCGTTGCATGGCTTCTTCCAAACGCAGTTCCAGTTCGGTTTTTGAAATCGTTGCCGGATTCAGATCTTCTTCCAACGGTTCAAACGGAACGGTCGGATTAGCAGGTTGTTTGTTTTTGAGAATGTAGTAAATGATGATTCCTACCAAAATAATGAGCAGAATGATTCCAAGAATTTTCCAGAACGAGGAACTTATTTCAGGGGCGTCGATATCCGGTGCATCAATGTCAGGTGAATCGATTTCAGGAATGTCAATGTCTTCGGGTGGTGTAATGTTCGGATCTGATTGTATGGTTCCGTTTCCGCCTGAACCTTGTCCGCCCGGATTGCGTCCTTGTCGTTGCTGTGCCGAAGAATAAGGCATTCCTTTGTAGGGCGTATTGCGCTGACTGCCCGATCCGGGAGTGATGGATTGACTTTCATTAATATCCGTTGGCGAAACGTAGCCGTCAGCATCCGGACCGTTGTAATCTTTGGCTTTCTGAAAACCGTGTTGTTCGTTGATTTCCTTCCACTTTCGCT
>JBILJP010000530.1:0-2804 GCA_044377135.1 Fluviicola sp. | reverse complement strand
AAGAGATAACTATTTTTGAGTTGCATTTCACCTCTTCTCAGCCACCATTCACCGAAAACCCCAAATCCCGATTGCACGAAATCACTACTTTTGGCCCATGACAACACAACAATTTTCCAAAAACGCACTCATTTTTGTACTCATTACCATCTGTTTAGACTCCATCGGATTGGGGATTATTATTCCTTCTTTGCCCGATTTGGTGGCCGAAACAGCGCATGTGAGCAAAGATGCTTCGACCAACTATTACAGTTTGATACTGATCATGTACGCGTTCATGCAGTTCTTGTTTTCGCCCCTGGTTGGAAACTTAAGTGACCGTTTTGGACGTAGACCGATTCTATTGATGTCGGTTTGCGGTCTGGGAATTGACTACATCTTCATGTGTTTTGCGCCCGATATCTGGTGGTTGGTAGTTGGCCGTGGTTTAGCCGGAATGTTCGGAGCCAGTTTCACAACAGCAGCAGCCTACATCGCAGATATTTCCACCGACGAAAATCGTGCTCAAAACTTCGGGATGATCGGAGCAGCTTTCGGTGTGGGCTTTATTGTGGGACCGGCTATCGGAGGATTGGTAGCGACTTGGGGATTACGAGCTCCATTTGCCATTGCAGCTGGTTTGTCGTTGGTGAATTTCATTTATGGCTTATTGGTACTGAAAGAATCGTTACCTGCCGATCAGCGCCGCCCGTTCGATTGGAAACGAGCCAATCCTTTGGGAGCAATTAAGCAAATTCGTCGCTACGCCGCCAACAAATACTTGTTTCTGGTGATGTTTTTGGTGCTGTTTTCCAACATGGCCGTACATGCTTTGTGGAACTATTACACTGATAAAAAATTCGGTTGGGATAAACTGGATGTCGGAATTTCCCTGGCAGTAGTTGGCGTTTGTATTGGTGTAGTTCAAGGTGGTTTCTCCGGTAAAATTGTAAAGAAACTAGGAGAAAAAGGAGCCGCAACTCTTGGAATGATTGTGTTGATGCTGGTAACCGCCGGTATCGGTTTAATTCCCTACGGCTGGATGATGTACGCCATAATTATTCCGTACGCACTTTCCGGAATCATTGATCCGAGTATCCGTTCTATTGTTTCTGCGCAAACGGAAAGTAATGAACAAGGCGAATTACAAGGAATCTTCACCAGTTTGATGAGTTTTGCCGAAATAGTAGGTCCGTTGCTCATGCTTTGGATTTATGGAAAAACGCAGAAATTGGGCGATTCCAATCCAATATTCTACGGAACGGCATTTTATGTCGCCTCAGGTTTCGTTGTCATCGGTTTTTTCATCATGCGTTGGGCATTCAGCAAAAAGATGGTGAAAAAGGGTGAGTTGGTTCCACCAGAAGAATTGATCGAACAATAGGATTTTTAACGCAAGTCCTTCGTTCAAGGGCACATGAATAAGAAACAAAAATCCCCCGGCGGCTAGAACTTCACCGGGGAATCTTCTGGTCTTTAACCTACTCCCGAGTTATTGACCCGACTCTTGAGGTCATCGGCACCGCCGGAACGACGCCTGTTTGACGGAACGCTTGCTTTGCCAAACTTATAGGTGAGCGATAACGTTGCTACCCGTGTTTCGCGCCTTACGTCAAAGTATTCTGTGTAATTGTTGAATGTCACATGCGCTGTGGTATAATTGGTGAAGAATACATCGGTAATATTCAACCGAATCGACCCGCGGTTTTGCATTATTTTTTTCTGTGCTCCTATCCCGAATGACCAACTATCGTTGATGCGGTCAAACGCATACACTTCTTTTGAACGGTAGTCTGCATTGACTTCCAATGTCCAGGTTTTACCAATGGTAAATTGATTAGAGGTTTGTACGTTGAACGCAAAACTTCCCTGACGTTTAATGGTGGTGTTGGCCACATTCCCCGAATACAAGGCTAAGTAGGAATTGAGGTTGTTGGTGGTAGTCCACCATTTCGTAACAGGAAGCGGAACCGAAGCATTGAAGTAAATGATTTCGGCGCTTTTCAAGTTCGTATTGGTTTGCACCGTAATGTTTTGCTGTGTCAACGATGGAGCAATGACTTCGGTGATATTGTTCAACGTTCGTCCGATACCAAGTTGAGTGTAAACCGAGTTGTTCCACAAATGAGCAATTTCAATGACATGTGTTGTTTGTGGTCGCAAATACGGATTTCCTTCTTTGTAGGTCGATGGATCAAGGTAGAATTTAAACGGATTCAACTGATCGTAACCCGGCCGGTCGATCCGGCGCGCATACGAGATTTCAATAGCATTTTTATCGTTGAGTTGATACGAAAGATAAGCGGTTGGGAAGAGTTGCAGGTAGGAAGTGTCGTTGGTAATGTTGTAAACCAATTGTTGTCCGCTCACTTGCGTGTATTCTGCGCGCAAGCCCAATTGAATAGACCATTTCCCAATTTTTTGCGAATAACTGGCATAACCTGCATTGATATTTTCTTTGTAAATGAAGTGATTGCTTTTTGTGGAATCGTAAATGGAAGCACCTGAACTTCTATCAAAAAACTGCAGGTTGTTATCCGCAATCACGTAACTCGATTTGAGGCCTGCATCAAAACTGCGATCTTTCCCCAATTCCTTGTGAATGTCGGTTTTGATGGCATAAATAGATAAATTACCAACGATGTCTCCTGCCAGCAAATAAGCAGGTTGAAATTCAGTGTGATCGAGGTTGTAATAACGTGTGGTAAACAATTGTTGGGTGTTGTTTCCGTAAGCAGCGTAATCCAGATCTGCTGTCCATTCCGACCCAAGCGTATCTAAAACGCGCTTGTAATTGAGGTTGGCGCTTCCGCTGTACCAACTAT
>JBILJP010000006.1:0-36737 GCA_044377135.1 Fluviicola sp. | reverse complement strand
CATATTCATTTACAGAAAGATTCTGCTTCTTATCCAGTTTTGGAAGCGATTCTTTATCGATCTTACCATTGGGTGTCAACGGAAATTTTTCTAATTGAACAATGTAAGCTGGCAACATGTACCCAGGTAAAGTCTTACTCAATATTCTTCTTAAATCAGTTCCATTAAGCACTTCGTTGGAAACAAAGTAGGATACCAATTCCTTATCTCCGACGTCGTTAATGCTCACGGTAGAAATTGCCTTATCGACTCCAAGTATATCTTCTAGCGCATGATCTATTTCTCTAAGTTCCACACGATAGCCTCTAATTTTTATTTGCTCATCTTTCCTCCCAATGAACTCAAGATTACCGTCCGTCAACCATTTTCCAAAGTCACCAGTTTTATAGATTCGCTCTCCATGTTTAAATGGATTTGATACAAATTTTTCTTTTGTTAGCGCTTCATTGTTCAGATATCCTCTTGCGAGACCAGAACCACTAATACAAATTTCACCTACTTCTCCCAATGGTAACAAACCATTCTGCTCATTCAAAATATAAACACATGTATTTGAAATTGGCTTGCCGATTGAATCCCTCTCATCTTGATCCACTCGCAGGCAGGTGCTGTATGTTGTATCCTCCGAAGGTCCATAAAGGTTTCTAATTTCCCGTCCACCATTTCTCAGCTTCTTTTTTACCATCGCAGGGATTGGTTCTCCAGCCAAATTCAGCACAGTTATGGCTTCAAAGCTCATATTTTGTTCTAGTAAGGAACTCACTACACTTGGAACGGTATTGACCAACAATTTTCGATCGGTATCGACATATTCGGGAATGGAAAGTCCATCATTTAAAACAACTAACTCTTTTCCTGTAGTGAGTGGATATAGAATTTCAAAAACCGATAAGTCAAAATTTAATGACGTTGTAAACAATACTGCATCAAAAACGGATTGCTTAAACTCTTCATGGCTCCAGCAGATCAGAGAATGTACATTCGCATGCACAATTTGCACACCCTTTGGTCTACCCGTAGAGCCAGAGGTATAGATCAGATATGCTAATTGATTCGGTTCAATTTTAACAGTTAATTTTTCCTTAGAAAAGGTGTCCTTCAGTTTTTCAAATTCGAATACTATATCCGCGTCAATGCATACTTTACAATTTGCATCGTTTTCGATGAATGCTATGCGATCTGCAGGATAACTTGGGTCGATTGAAACATACGCGGCTCCTGTTTTGAGTACTGCCAGTACCGCCACAACTATTTTGTCACTGCGCTCAAGTTTAATTCCTACAAGTTCATTTACGCCGACCTCATATGTATTGATTAAAAAATGGGCGAATTGATTGGATAATTCATCTAACTCTTTGTACGTTCTTTTCGTTTCTCTCCAACTCAACGCAATTTTATCCGGTGTATTTATGGCTTGAAAGTGCACTAAATCTACAATGGATTGGTTTTCGGGATATTCGACTTTGGTATTGTTAAATACGTTGAGTATGGTATTCTTTTCTTCTTGAGGAATGATCGCTATTTCGCTTAAGTTGCAATCTTTACATGAGAAGAATTGTTCAAGGATAAACAATAGCCGTTGTCCTAAAAAGTCAATTTCAGTGGTTTCAAAATAATCTTTTCTGAACGTAATTTCAAGAAACAAATCATCCTGTCCATTTTCTACAAAATCGCACCAGCTAAATTCTATTGGCGTTTTGGAAAAAGTCGCATCATTCTTAAATCCTTTTATACTGAGCTCGGATTCTTTGGTTTCTAGTTTAAAATAGCGGTAGTTTACGCAAATATCGAAAGGGCGACTTGCATTGGACTGATCTTCCCGCATCATTGTGTTAAAATGGCTTACGGGAAACTGTTTATGACGATAGTCATGTCTTTGTTGTTTTTTAATCTCGGCAAATAATTCGTTTAAGGTCGAATCACCAACATTAATTCGGCAAGGCATTAATTTTGAGAAGGGTCCAAGTGTTGCTCTTTCGGCACGACTCGTTCTATTGTGTGTTGGCAAACTAAAATCAAACACACTCAAATTCTTCACATTACGGTAGTATACAGCTAAAATTGCCACCAATAAATCTTGTAGACTAATTCCTTCATTTTTACAATACGTACGCAGTTGTATTTGTTCTTTTTGAGTGAATTTCAATTGAATTGTGTCCGTACGAAAGGTATTTGCATTTACTTTTTGAGAAAGAATGGGTTGTTGGGATTCAGCAAATCGTTGTTTCCAATAGGCTTGATCGGCCTCATATGCATCTGAACTTAGATACGCATTAGAAGCATCTATCAAATCGAGATAAGGAAATGGCTTAAACTCGAGTTCAGTTTGCGTTCTTAAAGCGTGATACTTATTGAAAATGTAAGTGAGAAGAACGTAAGGGACCCCATATCCATCTGAAAAAAGATGATGGCAACCAAAATAAAACCAATGTTCATTTTGTGTTCGTTTTATCAGAAGAAAATCAAATAAGGAATCGTGATGTATGTTGAACGGTCGATTGATACGATCTTGCAACCATTTTTCAATCGATTTTCTTGATCTTGATTTATCTGAAAAATCTTTCTCAGAAATAGTTATTTCGACTGGATTATCGAACAGTTTAACCTCTGGAAGATTTGCATCAAATGGCCCAAACTTGAACACGTCAAAAACATGCGATGAGTCACGAATAGCTTCCTTAAACAAGGCAAGATTTAGATCACCCTTTATTACAATATATGTACCTATATTGTACTGCGGAGACGCAGAATCCAACACATTGTCAAAATAAATCTCACGTTGATTTAGGTGCAAATAAGTCTTTTTAAAGTGAATCATGGGTTTGTTGATCTTATCCAGATCTCTTAATTTAGTAATAGAATAAAATAACACTGAAAAGATAAGAAATCTTACGCTCTTAACAATGAAAATACCTGCTAATCCTGCTTTTTATAAGATTCTTGCACACAAAAACTAAGGTATTCTTGTCTCGGAAAAATCACCTTATTTTCCGTTTACGTAAATCTAATCTATTCGATTTTTAATGTTCATTATAAACTTGAATATAAATCGCTCCATAATTTCATACTTGCGTTAGACGAAAGTGCATTGACAAATGCAATCCCTATTTTTTATCACTCATAATTTGATATTCCTCCGCCTTTTTTAATACGTTAATGTTTTTAAGAGCAAAACCATTGTATCCATTTACTCTTTGCACAATTTCATAGAAAAAGAAAGGTCTATCGCCGTAAGGCTTAATAAATTTCTGATACAGCAATGTATCGTCTTCTTTATCTATTAAAATTCCATGTTTTTCAAGTGAATCGATATCAATATTCTTCATCTCCGGATTCTCACGAAGTAAGGTATAATAGGCAGGCGGAAAACTAACAAAATCCACCTTATTGTTCCCTAATACTTCAATAGTTTTAAGAATATCTTCGGTTTGAAAAGCCAGATGATGCACACCTTGTCCAAATTTCCTGATGTTCTTGGAAATTTTCGAGTCAGTGCTGGTACCATCTGGTTCAGCCATCACAAAGGTCATTTTTTTGTTGATGGATTGGTTGATTTTCAAGACCATTCCCGTTTTATTTTCATGATTTTTGTCAATTGCCTGAACCAAATTGGTCCCAATCGTTTTGGATAAATAATTTGTCCAAAACGTACATTTGTCAATATCAAGTTCAGCAGCAATGTGATCAAAAGCAGTGAACAATCCTTGAGCTGCAACATCACTTTTGGTTGTTTTCACGTACCCTGGTCTAAAATAGCCGGTGTAGTTACTTCTGTCTATGAAATTTATTTCATTTTCCTCATACAGTTTTATTCCTGCTTCCACAATCGTTCCCATTTCATTCCCTTGACTTCTTGGTTCAAAGGTTGATATTCCTCCATTTGAAATGGCAGTTTCATAACTTGTTCTTACCTCATTTGTCCCAAGAACAATTCGTTTTACCCCGCATTGATTTTTATTAATGAACGCTTCAATTTCATTTTCATCTGACCGATTTTCAAGAACAGGAAAGGTTGAGGTAAGCACCAAGCGCACACCTTGGCTTCGTAAAACAAAAGAAGTTTTAGAATCTTCAGGAGAAGACGGAATGTATTCTCCTTCAATTTCAAATCCTAGGGCTTGTTGATGCCAATAAGCCAAAAGCTTAGCCATTGGAGTGTAAATTTCGATATAATCTATTTCGTATTCCATCTAGATTTTATTTTGAATGTTTTAGATTGAATTCAACTAATTTTCAGCATTAGCATTCACTTTGTACTTAAAATATTCTGCTAGTTTTTTAATCCCTTCCGAAATCTCTTCTAGTGATAAATTTGAAAAGGTTAACCTTATTTCATGTTCTCCTCCTTCTTTCAAATGGAAGAAGCTCATCGGGCTAAAAATGATTCCAAATTTCTGAGCGCTTTCCACGACAGATTCACGATTAACTTCAAACGGCACTTTAACCTTCAGGAAAAACCCCCCTTTTGGTTCGTTCCAACTTATTTCTTTTGCCCATGAATGCTTGTATTGAGCTATATACTCATTCATTGCCGCCAAGACAGCCTCGTTTTTTTTCTTATAGCTGTTATACTTCGGTTCATTGTATTTCAGTAGTGAATAACCGTTACTGATTAAGATTCCTCCGAGAATAGCTTGACATACCGTTGAAGTGTTGTTTGACAATTGCGCTTTCGTCTTACTGATTTCGTTTATCAAAGGTGTTATTTTCCCAATTTCATTTTCAAAAATCTGATTAGCAACTACTAACCCAATGCGCAAACCTGGGAAAAGTGACTTTGAAAAGGAGCCTACAAAAATTACTCTGTTATTCTTATCCAACGATTTTAAAGTTGGATTCTTTTGTTGTAGATAAGTAAAACTATTGTAGACACTATCCTCAATGATCAAGAAGTTGTATTTCTCAGCCATTTCCAGTAATTTCAAGCGCGTTCCTACAGGCATGCAAGACCCGGTCGGATTCTGATAATCAGGAATGACATAGACCAACTTAACGCGTTTTCTCAATTGTTGTGCATCCAGTATTTTCACTTTTAACTCATCCAAGTCGATCCCATCTTCGTCTATGCGCACGCCTTGAATTTGATAATCAAACACCTTCGCAAATGAACTCAACCCAATATAACTTGGATCTTCCATTAAGATTAAGTCATTGTCTCTATTGCAAATGGCCGATACGATCGCTGCAAATGCCTCTTGTGCACCCACTGTGACAATAATATCACTTTCGGCTACGTCGATATTTTCGTCATTCCTCAGGTATTTAACCAAAATATCATTGATTATTCCATTCGTTTTGTTGTACTGACCTATTTGATTTACAGCTTTTAATCGCGACTGTCCGGATTGTTCTGCTCTAAAATTAACGTACGTGTCAAATTTCGATATATGGTCTTCAATGTCGAAAAAATGCTCGTCAGGTTGACCTGCAATTAACGAAATTACGTTCGGGTATTTGAACTGAGTATCATTCAAAAAACCGATCACATTATTGAAACTTGCACCTAAATTATCGTTGATTGAAAAATTTCTCAACACTTTATCATGCTCAGACGTGTAGAGTTGTTTTATTAACTTTTCCTCTATTTTGTCGAGGCTTTGAAAGAGTTCATCAAACGAATCAATATAAAAGTATTCGTTTTGTAAATCAAACGGATTGTATGCTGTATTGAAGATATGATCAATGTTGAACTGATGGATGTTATCTTTTTTAAGTTCAATATTCTTAATTTCTTTAGAGGATGTTAAGACAGCTCCACCATACGGTTTATTGCGTTGTTTTTCCTTAATCAAACCCATTTCATATGTATACCAATACAATCTTCCTAAGAATTCGATGGCACGTTCATTTTTTACATACTTAATTGCGATGATGCTAAACTTGGTCAGGTACTTAACAAATACTTCATTTGTTAAGAGTGGCAGATGTCCAATGATGTCATGAAAGATATCAGGTTGTTCGCTAAATTCCAATTCATGTCTTCTACGGATCGAGACTGTGACCGGATATTCTTTGCTAATAAGCATTAAAAAGAATTCTTTAGGACTTAATAGACCAGTAACCGGAGTAAGTGTCCAACCGGATACTTCCGCTAGTTTTTCACTGACATCCGAAATTAAGGGAATTTTATCATGTGTAACATTCAACAGACTTAGTCCGTTCAAATATACTTCCGCGATTAAATTTGGATCGAGCTCATTTTGCTTTTCGTACAATATTCTCCAGACTTCATGATCCTCTTGGGTGTAGTCTTCATAATGTTGTGATGTGATGTAATGATTGGTTATTTCTGCTTGCATAATTTTAATTTTCTATAAAAATCTTTCCTGGGTTAATTAAATTTTTCGGATCAAATAGGTTCTTAATATTTGCCATTAAATCTAAGTGTGTATTACTAAATTGGTAGGGCATGAATTTTTTTTGTAGAATCCCTATCCCATGCTCACCAGAAATTGTCCCACCTAGTTCAATTCCAGCTCTATAAATTTCATCAATTGCTTTATTTATATGGTTATCCATTAGATCCTCTACGTGATTTAAGCAAATCATGCTGTGTAAATTTCCATTTCCAGCGTGTCCGAAGCAAGCCACGGATACATTAAATGATTTAGCTATTTGCTTAACTTGGGTGAAATAATCATATAATCGTGAAACGGGTACCGCCAAATCAATATCTCTATATCCCTTCCCGCCAAATTTTAGCGCCTCACCTATATTCATTCTTACTACCCAGATCGCTTGTTTTTCTTCATGTGATTTTGCTACGAGTACTTCGGAAGAATTAAATCCAATCATTAGTTCGTAACATTTTTCCAACTCTTTATCGAGAACATCTGTATAATCTCCGTCAAAACTTACCAATAGGTGCGCTTTTCTCGAAAATTCCTGCCCTGGGAATTTGATACTTAAATAGTCGGCCGTTAAGTTTGCCGAATAATCATCTACTAACTCTATTGCGCAAGGAGTTAAGTGAGATCTTGAAATTGCCAGTACAGCAAGACAGAGATCTTGGTTGTTCGAATATTCCGTTTTTAGAGAATAGTAATAATGCGGTTTTGAAATCAACCTAAAAACTACTCTCGTGATAATTCCCAAGGTGCCCTCACTTCCAACCAACAATTGCGTTAGGTTGAGCCCTGTAGCATTTTTCGAGGTATTCGAACCTGTCCAAATAATTTCGCCGTTCGGAAGTACTACTTCAAGGTTAATCACATAATCAGCAACGGAACCATATTTCAAGGAATGAATGCTTCCGCTATTTTCCGCTACGTTCCCTCCCACAAAGGACATATATCCACTACTTGGACTCACGGGAAAGTACAATCCAAATTCTTCAGCCTTTTGGCATAAGGAATCAGTCAACACACCGCTCTCCACGATTGCTGTTTTATTCGTCGGATCTATTTCAATTACGTTATTTAGGTTTTCGGTAGACAAAATAAGCCCTTTTTTTATTGGGGCAGCGCCGCCAGAAACTCCAGAACCGCCACCTCTCGGAGTGATCGGGACACCATGTCTGTAACATAGCTTTACGATTTCAGCTACTTCTTGTGCATTCGACGGTTTAACCAAATAATCAAAATTGTAAAACTGATTTGTAGCAATGTCTTCTCCGTAATGCTTATTACTCGAAGACATAAGTTCGGTTTTCCCACCTTTCAATATTCTATTTAATTCGTCTACAAATTTCGTTTTCATACAGCCAAATTCACTCCTTAGGTAATTCCAGTTTAAGTGCTTCTCGTCCTTTTCTTAAAAGGTAGCCTGAATAGAATGCCAGCCCTGATAAAACGCCACCAATTAATCCAATCACAACGTAAAGTAATGTGATGGAAATATTTCCGATTTGAGCTACTGAATTCATAAATTCACCATCATAGGCATAGTTGAAATAAAGCGTAGCCATTAACCAGACAAAAAAACCAGCAAGAAATCCCCAAACGAAGGGCAGAACTTTCCATTTTTGTAAGGGTAATAACACACCAATAAAAAAGACAGGGACGGTGAATGACCACCACGGTAATTGCGTCAATAAACCAGAGAGGGTAATAACAATTAACAAAATTGTGAATACGAGAGCTTTCTTCATCTTCCTTTTAATGTAAGGTCCATTTATATTTCATGTGCGATTCACCTTCTTTCGTATCCGAAAAGAAATGGAGCTTGTAATAAAATCCTTTTGACCAATCGTTTATACCTTTTTTGTACTTCTTTGATGCTGGATTTCCAGATTGACCTCCGGCATAAATACCATATCCACGTGGTCTGCCTTTCATTTCAACAACCAATCTTAATGTAGGTCCCCAGTTCTTAGAGATCGCGTTTAACGCATGAGGATGCCCCCAAAGTTCTATACCAAGTTCACTGAGTCCAGGTATGTTTGATAAATGTAAAAAATCGACTTTATTATGGCTTCCCCATTTTTTGTGATTATTTCGATCCTCCCATGCCTTTCTGAAAGAGAGCGCAATTATATCAGCGGCAGATTCTACTTTGGAAGTAGATAGAATGTCAAAATAAGGACTCTTGGGATCGTTACTGATCAGATCTAACAAAACCAAATCTTGTGGAAGACTATTGGATTTCGAATATCGGGTTAATTCATCCCATGTATTTTCTTTGATATTCTGCCACCAATTTTCAAAAATGAGTCCTAACTCCGAATCCGCTCCATAGTTACAATCCCATTTTGAAAATTTCCTCAAACGGTCGTCATTCGAATCTGGCATTGCTTTCAATAAAATGGGAATCGCTAATTCAGCAAGACGATTTGTATTATCCAATTGCATCGCCTTCATATCATTGATTGTAACCTTTTCCTTTCCTGCAAGAATAGCATCGATCTTATCCGCTCTTAATTCGGCGTAATGTCCATAAATCAAAATAGAATCAAGCTCGCGAAATGGATTGTTATTAGCTGAGAAAACATATCCTTGAGAAGGATTAAAAACAGAAGGTAATCGATCTATATACGACTTGCTAAATTGGTCTGATCTTGTTCCGTCCATAATGAATTTTCCCTGATTATGCCACGCTTTTTTACGCACTTTACCTTGGAAATTAACTCCTATATTCCCCTTAATGTCGGCATAACTAAAGTTTTGAACAGGACAACTGTAATGTTTAATAGCTTTTTGAAAATCGCTGTAGTTTTTCGCTTTGTTCAATTTAATAAAAGTCAAAAATTCATTCGAGGATTCATGTAGGGTCCAATCAACGGCACATCCTCGAGACTCAGGAATTCCAAATCTATAATCCGAAAAAATAGGTCCATGATTTGAGTAGTAAACCGTGTCTAAAAAGGATTCCCCACTTCTCACCTTAATTTCCTCAATGATCATTTCGGTTTCAACCCATTTATTATCATATTTATATTTAGAATAATCGGCATTCAATTCAAGCTTATAGTAATCTCTCACATCTGCCGAACCGTTGGTTAATCCCCAAGCAATTTTCTCATTGAACCCAATAATTATTCCAGGGACTCCGGGAATAGAATATCCGTAAACATTCTCTTTATCCCAGCACAACTGATTTTCATACCAAATAGCGGGTAGGGATAAGTTTAAATGTGGATCATTGCACAAAATAGCTGCTCCCGATTTACTTTTATTCGGACCGATAGCCCAACTATTGCTCCCCAATCTAGGATTAAACCTACTACTCTCAGTTGGCTTATTCGCCTCTAAAAAAGTATAGTCAATGTATTCATTTTTAGGTAATGAATCCAATATTCTATTGATCCCGAATCCTTTACCCTGATTGCTCAAATAATAATCAACAAATAATTTATCGTATTCTTCAGTACCCAAAATCATTTGCATATATGAAGCCGAGACATCCTCTTCGTATCCTGAAAGACTTGCTGAAACATATTTCATTACAAGAACAGTCTTTAGATTTGTCCAAGGCTCAGGAGCATATCCCAGGAGTTTATACTCAACTGGTTGATCAGAGAATGTTAATTTAGTTATCATTGCGTTGACTCCAGCGGTATATTTATCAAGAATGGCCTTCGTCTCAACATCTTTTTCAATATAAGCCAACGAATTGATTGCCGAATGCAGCATCCCATCTCTGCGTTGAATTCGGTCGTAGTCAAGTAGGCTCGCTCCGAAAATTTCGCTTAATCTTCCCGCAGCGGCATAGGAAATAAAATCCATCTGCCACAATCGATCAGTCGCACACACGTATCCTTGTGCAAAAAACACATCGCTTTGATTCTGTGCGAAAATATGTGGCACTCCTCTTTCGTCAAACAACACATCAACTTCTTGATTTGTAGAGAGATCAAATTCCTTGTCTCCATAGGTATCCCGTTCATTTTGAACTATGCCAGTAAACGGATTCAACGCAGGTCCTAGCGGAGGGGTTTTGAATACTTGTCTGCTTAACACTATCACAAACATTACGAGTGTAAGCAGCGGGAACAAAAAACCTAGTGATAGTCGCCTCATAATTGTAAAAAATTGGATGCTTCCAGTTTCAATATATTTATTGTTGGAGTCGATATTTGTGAACAAACTGCAAGTTCATAGTTAGGAACTATCGGTAAGGAAGTCAAGAACCACTCATTATCATACCCTAAATTATCCTGAAGACAATTTTCAATGTTCAGTCCTTCCACAATTCCAATTCCTTTGGCTTTTAGATAGGCTTCTTTTCTTGTCCATACTCTATAAAAAGCATCCGATGAATTTCCAAAATCATTAATATATCCACGTTCTTCCTCATGTAGGAAAGCAATTAATGGAGTAATATCAATGTGAACACATTTTTCAATATCGATACCGACTTCAAATTCGGAAAATGCGACAGCTGCAACATTTCCAGAATGAGAAATATTAAACCTTTTCCCATTTGTGTAGAACGGTTTTCCTTTATCAGAAACGGACCAATTGGACCAAGAAAAATCACGATTTAATTGTTCTTGATATTTTTGAACAATGATTTTCCCAAAGAGCTTCAGGCATCTGTCTTCATGATTTTTATACCGAATTATATCATTTGCGATGTTTTCAGGTAAAAAATTGATCATGCGGTTGATCTCATTCGGATCAACATCTTTCGTATTTATGTACCACAAATCAATCATCTTGTCCAGCAATAATTTTCACCAGTTCAGCTGGATGATCGTGAATAAAAAAATGATTTCCTCCCAATAAGTATGACTTGAAATCGTTGAATGTAAAGTTTTTCCAATTGTCTATTTGTTCGGCATGCTCTTCGTTACTTCCCATT
Source organism: Fluviicola sp. (assembly GCA_044377135.1). Taxonomy (GTDB): domain Bacteria; phylum Bacteroidota; class Bacteroidia; order Flavobacteriales_D; family Crocinitomicaceae; genus Fluviicola. Next base: position 25,496 of record JBILJP010000006.1, on the reverse strand, counting down.
ATAGCGGTAATTGGCGTTTTTAATCTGAAATCTGACGACAGTTCGTTTCCAGATTCCAGCACTTTGAAATCCGAGCGTAAAATGGGCATAAAGAAGTTATATAACTCTTCGTTATCCAGCACTTCACCAGGAACACCACCAAGAGTTCTTAGCTCCTCCTTTAATTCATCATCGGACATCGTAGAGCGTGATTTGCGCTCACTTATTCCTGGACCAGCATTTCCGGCTACGATTAGTCTTAATGGCAAATCACCGAGTTCTTCTAGTTTTTTGGCAACATGAAGTCCCAAATTTGCACCCATGCTGTGCCCAAAAATCAAAAACGGGTTTTCATTTCTGGCCATTTGAATTTGCTTTACCAAGTCGTTAATTGCTTCTTCTTCGTCCGCAATTAACGTTTCCGCCATTCTTTTCCCCCGTCCTGGCAACTCAATTGGAATAAACTCAAAATCATTCGGAAGATAGGGCTTCATAAAATAAAATGAATAGACATTTCCTCCTGCAAAATGCAGCAAAAAAACTTGTCTTTTCTCTTTTAGTCTCATTTAATTAGTGCTTATTTAGATTCAGATTCTATCGTTTCGATGCTCAGACTACCATGATTCATTTTATACAATTTATCAGCCAGATGATAATAAGCATCGTCATGGGTTATTGCCAATATGGTAAATCCTCTTTCTTTTAGTTGAGGAATAATTTCTGTATAGAATTTTCTTCGAAATACTGGATCCTGATCTGCGGCCCATTCATCCAAAACTAAAATTGGCTTCGAACGAATGAGCACATTAATCAATGCTAAACGTTTCCGCTGACCAGTTGACAGATCACTGGATGAAAAAGAATTGCCGTTAAACGTAACCTTATCTGTTAATTCAAACATTTCTAAGTAGTCTTCAATTAACTTTCCATCTATATTTTCAATTCCATAGACTTCATCAAAAAGGTAAAAATCACTGAAGACAACTGAAAACAGGGATCTATAATTACCGTAATTATCGCTATCTAAAACGGTATCATTGAATTCTATTTTCCCAGTGTCCATTTTTAAAATTCCCAGAATCACATTGATCATGGTTGTTTTTCCACTGCCATTTCCTCCATAGATAAATATAGATTCTCCTTTCTTGATTGAAAAACTTAACGGTCCAACACCAAAGTTTTTTGCACTCGTTTTTTCGGCCCCATAATTAAACGATAAATCGTTTACTTTTAATTCTTTAAACTCACTTATTGACATTTGTGCCGTCTCAATATAGTTTTCGAATCGTTCATCGCTAAGCTCTGCTCGCAACTTACTTATTTTACCCGATGAAATTCTCGCACTAACGATTTGAGGAATCACCAACATTATTGAATTTAAGCTTCCAAGCAGGTATAAGAGAATGAATACAAAATTTACAATTGATGCAGGTGTTTGATCTACGAAATAAGAACTGTAAAGTAAGATAAAGGCAATGAGTGAGTAAAAAAGTACCTCTCCAGTTATTTGAATATTCAAGAAGCCAGTGAACGCTTTTGTGTTGTTCAAATAAGACTCATTTGATATATTTCTTATTTTTTTATTGAAGATGTCTTGTCCAATTTTAGGATTCATGTGAATTTCCTTAAACCCTGCAAGAATGTCTATGAAGCTTTTCATAAACCCATCCTCCAATTCCCTTGCGATAATTAATTTTTTTTTATTCAAAAAGACCCCAATCCAGTAAATTACAATTCCGACAATTGATACACCCAGTGTTAATAAAAATAATGGTACAGATTGTAACCCCATATAGATGAAACTACCTACTGTCATTATTAGAGCGGATAAAAAATTGATAATGGATAATGAGAAATCCGTCAATACATTTATATCTTGTACGAGCGAAGCGTGAATTTGATTGCGACGGGAATCAACTTGGTAAAAGTTTGCCTTTAAAATGGTATGAAGAACCTCCGTTCTCAAACTCCAAAAAACGCGTTGTGAAAATTTTATGATGATAAAGGACAGAACTCTTCTTGTCCACATAAATCCCAGCATTAGAAACACAAAGAATATTATATAGCTTGTGTCCGCTGAATTTTCGCCATCTAAAACAACTTGAATCAACAAGTTTATAAAAGACAAAAACAGGAAACTAAATCCACCAGATATTAATCCAAGAATAAAAATGGAAGCTGCTTTCTTTGAATCAATAAGTTTAATAAAATTAAGCATCTCTTCGCTTTAAATTTTGTTTCAATTCTTCGTTCTACTATCTTAAACAGCCTTGATTGAACAAGTCGTTACAGACCTTTAGAATACTATTATACAATGCATCTACTATCTCGTCCAAATGGCCTTGGTCGACGACAAGCGGTGGAGAAAGCAAAATATGATCTCCCTCAACACCGTCTTTCGATCCTGAACCGGGGTAAAACACCACACCTTCCTCGATAGCATACTCTGAAATTCTTTTTGAAACCCTCAGTTCCGAAGAAAACGGTTCTTTAGTTAGTTTATTTCTGACTATTTCCACGCCGCACAACAAACCACATCCTCTCACGTCACCAACAATTTCTAGCTGATACAATTTTTGCATTTTGTCCAGCAATAGTTTTCCCATTTGATCGGAGTTTTCGACCAATTTCTCTTCTTCAAGAATATCTAGAACTTTCATTCCTACTGCTGCTCCGACCGGGTTACAGGCGAAAGTATGTCCTCCCATAAACGGAAAGTTATTATCAACAAAGGGCGCCATTATTTTGGATGAAGCAATGATGGCAGCCAGAGGAAAATAACCTCCACTAATTCCTTTACCTGCGGCAATAATGTCTGGTACTACACCGTAATGCTCAATTCCGAATTTTTTACCTGTTCGACCGAATCCGCAAAAAATTTCGTCGGAGATATATAAAATGCCGTATTTTTCGCAGACCCTTTTTATTTCAGTAAAATACCCATCAGGGGCCGGAACAACCCCCATAGCAGCAGCAACAATGGGTTCTGCAATAAAAGCAGCCACCGTTTCCGGACCTGTTTCAATTAAACATTCTTCAAACTCAAGAATTAAGTTTTTTACATATTCTGAGGTTGTAATTTCATTCGGTTTTCTATACTCATAAGCAGGAGCAATGTGAGGAAAATTATTGAACCATTGTTCATAACACGTGCGTCTTTTTATCATCCCGCCAACGTCCAACATAAACACAGAATTGCCATGATATGTATTCCATCTTGAAATGATTTTATAACGCTTCACATCACCCTTGATTTGATGGTACTGAAGGGCAAGTTTGACAGCATTTTCAACCGCTTCGGTTCCACTCATGACCGTCCAGGCTTTGTCAAAGCCTCCGGGAACAAAATCAACCAATCTTTCAAGATACGACTCAACTATTTCTGAGCTAAACATATGTGTTGGAAGAACAGATATCTTGGCGATCTGCCCCTGAATGACATTAGCCATTTCTATTCTACCATGCCCAATGTTGGCTACGGCCGCTGCTCCCGAAGAAGCATCGAGATACTTTTTTCCACTTTGATCAAACAGATATACCCCTTCACCGCGATCTATTTTTGGATAAAATCGCCCCATATCTGGACAAACGGTAGCTGAATGAATTAATGGTCGAATCATGTATTCCTGGTTTTCGGTCTAATATTCAATCGTTTTTTCTCCAAACAATCGCTCAGCATTAATCCCGTTGGTCTTGCATTTCTCGACTAACAAATTCGATTCTACAATTGGCCTTGATTCATCTGTATATTTAATTGAACTAATAAATTCAAGCCATGGTTCAAGCCCCATAGCATAGACAAAAACATCTTTCGGTTTAAATTTATTCACGAGGTCCATTCCCTCACTAAAATTACTCCCAGCTAATCGTCTTGATTGATCCTTATCCCTATCCATTTTCTTTGGAAGCAAGGGGCCATATAACCAAGAAAGGGGTGCCCCATCGCATTCCATACCAAGGAATACAACATCTACATCACCCACTACCTCGTGCACTCGATCATAAACGCGCGGTTCAACATTCTGAGAATCCGCTACAAAGAGCACCTTATAATGGTTGTGCAAATTCACATGGAAACATAGTTTGGATCTCACATCCAAGTCCGAATGTTCACCAAGGAATGGAAGACCCGTTATCACGCATTTATCCAAATTCACAGACTCCATTTCATTCATTTCAATAATGTTTTTGAAACCAATATTCTGGAACATCAGTTTTAAACTTGGGTCTTGTAAATTCCCGTTGCTTGATGAAGGAACAACAACGTTCTTTATTCTATGTCTCAATTGAAGCAATGTTTCGAGCAACACATGATCCTGATGATTGTGTGTTATCAATACGTAATCAATTACTTCAGGAAGGTCTGCCACCGTATATCTTGGAACGTCATTTTCATACCCATCATAACTGATTACAGGATCAACCAAAATCGATAATTCACTTGTCTCTACCAGTACGCAGGCATGACCGAAGTATCTTGTGCGAATTCCACCTCCAGTGTAGGGTACATATTTTTTCGGAGCTTCCGTGGTGAAAAATGTTTTGAACAATTTTTCGTGCTCTGGTTTGATATTTAATGCTGTTCTAATTTCATCATAATCACCAGCAGTTCGCTTCATTGCGAAGAGTTTATCTATAACCTCATTTTTAAACGGAATTTCTAAATGTATTTGGCCTTCTTGATCTAAACGCGGAGTGCTCAAAACAAAACTTCTTTGTTTATCAGATTCTACCAGCTGCAGAGCGATTGTTTGAGCACTTTCGTCATAATATTTACTTCGATATAGCAATCCTTCGAAGAATCTAAAATTCACTTGATCATTTACATCATAAAACAGCTCTACATAACCTCTAAGGAGGTCTGGAACTTTTTCGTATAACGGTTGCAAAGAGTATCCTTTAGCCTCTCTTTGCAGCATATCATTTAATTCAACAATCGCATCCGAAAGGCTAATGATATGTGCTCTTTTTTCTTTTATATCATCTGCGAGCGACTTTATTTCGTCAACCCGTCCACCATCATAATTTATGAACGGCCCACCCAACATTTCAGGTTTTTTAACCGCCGCAGCATGGATTTTTGGATTTTTGACATACGAATTCATTATTTTCAAATGTCGCTCTTTAATATTCATCGCCGCGGTCGCAGGAGAAATGAGATGAGACCATGCATACCATCTATCGATTAGAGCTTCAAGCGCCACATTCGGCTTTAAATAATATTCGTTCTGATCGGTATTCATTATATCGGTTTTAGTCATTTGTCAGTACAATTAAAAGACATACAGAAATAGACAAAGTCTACTTCTCAAATCAACTAAACTCACGGAACAGGCGTAAATCAGTGCATAGTTCGGGTCAAGTTTACAATCTAATTGTGCCATCTAATTAATCTAAGTTCAAACACTTCAATTAGCTGAACATTTTTAACTAAGGGCGTACCAAAAATAGTACTTTTTTTATTTCACTTAACAAATAAAAATCTCTAGTGTCCAATAAAAATACAGTGTTTAAAACACTTCTCATCAATATTCAATAAATTAAGTACTTTCATCGAAAACCTATAACGACAATTTAGGACGAAACATTTCTATCTTTACTAGGCGTATGGAACGATTGATAATAAAACCTACACATTGTCATTCAAAAATAAACCCAACATGAATAAAATAACCACGTTTAATTACCTCAAGAAAATGGAAACAATCCAAAAAGAATGGAAACCAGAAAATAACGGAGTTTCAAGAATATTTCAATTTGCAAGTTTTCGTCCTGCTATTTCTTTTATTCTGGAAGTTGCTGATTATGCCGAGAAAGTGGATCATCATCCGACTATAACCAACACTTATAATGAAGTCAAACTTTTTCTTATAACACATACGGAAAACACAATAACAGAGAAGGATATTGAATTCTGTGCTGAAGTGGATAAATTGATTACCAATTATGATATCCTGAACTAAAGGTACTCTCCTGCAAAACTTGTAAAGCTGAAAGTTATTTCGAAAATTCCCCACCGTTTTGATATTGATCAGAAGATATTTTCGTGCACTCTAACCCCTATTGCTAGGTGTTACCATTGAGAAAATCATCTTACAATCTTGATAAACTAAATCTTTGAAATTATAAACATTTCTCCGTACACCTACGAACACCAAAGTAGCATTTTCAAGCATCAAAATGCCCGATTTTGCACTCAAATGCTGTCATTTTAAAAATATAAATATTTGAAAAACAAATAAATACTTTTTGCTTCGCGGGCTCATATCAGCCTAAAGCTGGCGCACGTTTGAGTCTTCCGATAGCAATAGAAATCGCCATAAGGCAAAAACACTGGGTTTTCTGATTAAATGGTTTTCTGAAAAGGAGGCCATTTTTGCGTTGGAGTGGTCATTTGCACTGGGTTTTTCACTTTTGCCGGAATCCCCGATAAGGCAACTTTTTCAATATCAAAGCGTTTTGTTTGCATAAACAGACTAATTTCACTCTATGATACGACTTCGCCACATTCTACTTTTTTTAATCGTAATGACTTTCGTTTTTCCTTCTGGTGCACAAACATTGGAATGGGATTGGGTTCAACACGGCGGTGGCAATAGTAAAGGTGCTGGAAGTGCTAACTATACGGATCTGGATGGTAACGTTTATGTAGTCGGTTATTTTTATGAATCTATCACTTTCGGATCAATAACACTTACTGCGCAAAATTCAGATTATAATTCACTCTTCGTGGTCAAATATGATCCGCTTCATGAGGTGCTATGGGCTTACGGAGGGCAGAATGGACAGGCATTGGCGGTAAGTGGAGCTGGTGATGGATCCGTTTATATTACCGGTTGGCATAGCGGCACAACTACTTTCGGTAATTCCACCTTCACCAGCAATTCGGGTTCTAATGCGTTTATCTTGAAGCTAAACTCCAATGGTGACCAGATTTGGGTTAAGAACATCCATACGCTGCCTGGCTTATACGAAGGCAATCAACACGGACGAGCCATTCTTAACGCCCCTAATGGCGACATCTATGTTGCTGGTGATTTCTCCGGAAATACCTTGATGATCGATGGTAGTTCGGTTGAGAACCCAAATGTGGGCTGTTTCGGTGATATTTGGTTCGCTCGTTTCACCCCTTCAGGATCACTCAATTGGATCAAACGAATGGGGGGTTACGGAGCTGATGAAGTAGCGGGGCTCGCCATAGATGGCAATGGTGACGTTTATATGACAGGCAATTCTTATTGCTCTACAATTGCTGTTTTTGATACGATCCAACATCCCCCATCCAACGAGCGCTTTTTTACAGCAAAATTTGCACCATCGGGTTCAATTTACTGGGCACGTTTTGCCGGAAATAGTTACGCAGATGGAGTGAGAGCCATCTATACGGATGCTGATGGAAACAGTTATATCACTGGTACGGCATGGCTTTCCAACTCACAAGATTTCGGAAACGGGGTCTCCATCTCAAGTCACGGATACAAAGATCAGTTCCTTGTGAAATATGATAACGCAGGTACTACTGTTTGGGCAAAAAGCATTGGTGGTTTACAGCAAGACGACGGTCAAGGTTTATGTGTTGACCAATGGGGTAATATTTGTGTAGCTGGTTTTACACAAAGCCCGGAACTAATTTTGGAGAACGATACCTTACCATTTAATGGGACACCAATGTATATTACACGTTTTAACAGCAATGGCGATCTGATTTCGCTTCATACTGTTGAAACACCTACGTTTTGCGCTCATATCAACCCTTCTGACATTACAAGTGACACCTATGGGAATCTATATGTGGTTGGCAGTTATGCAAGTGATACAGTGCTGTTTGATAACATTGAGTTACATAAGAACAGTGGCTGTAATGGCGACTATTTCATAGCTCGACTTGGTAATCCGAATAGTGTTTTGTCGGTCGAAACTACAAATTCAGCGCTTCTACAATTGTACCCCAACCCGGTTTCAGACAAGTTGCACGTCTTACTTCCTGATTGTGCCGATATGGAAGTACTCTCAATAGACGGGGAAAGCATTTTACAGATAATGGGAATAAACAACGAGCAGATCATTGATGTCAGTAACCTGCCAAACGGGGTTTACTTATTGCGCGTCCGTACGGAGAAAGGCGTTTGGGTGAATGAATTCATGAAAGAATAAAGGTATTTTGCTTCACGGGCTCATATTAGCTTGAGGCTGGAGTATTTTTCTAGATTCACCCCATCTCCTCACTACAATTACTATATTGCTCCCTATTTCATACTCTTACCATCAAATGTGCCTCGAAATCTTCCTCGGATCAGTAAAAGAACTTCCAATCATTCCCTGGAATGAAGACAACCCGAGGTTCTATCTAACGAATCTAAAAGATACTCAACAATCTCCTTTAATTAAAGATGTTCTAAAAAGTAATTATCATTTCAAAGTCGGATCTCACATGGGTTGCGCCTGCGGGTTTTGTATCGCAGAAGAGTCGGAAGATCGCCATCAACGCATAAAAGATATAACGGATCTTTTGACTTATTTAAGCACTCATTTGCCGGAAAATACCTTAAAGTTGTTTTGCACGAGCTGGGAAGATTTCCCTGATGAATATCCTGAAATCGCATTTTCTGTTTCTGCACCTTTGCCTGCTGAATTTTATTTTGAAGAAGATGTTGTTTTGTTAGTGACGGATTAAACACCTCCTCCTTTAATCCAAACCCATCCTCAACTATACACCCTGTTTTCGCAACAACAATTTCCATGAACAGCCCCGATTTCAAAAATTCCCTTATTTTAGAACCATAATCTCAAGCTATTCAATATGAAATCTTTAACCATTGCCTTTGTTCACGGCTACAGCGTTACCAACCTCGATACATACGGCGAAATGCCGAATCGCCTGATGCGCGAAGCTTCAACTTATGGCTATCAAGTCAACATTCAACACCTTTTCTTGGGTCGTTATATCAGTTTTAATGACGAAGTCCGTTTGGAGGACATTGCCAGAGCTATGGAGCAAGCCGTGCAACAACAAATTGTGCCAAATTTGGCGAAAGATGAACGGTTTGTGTGCATTACGCATTCTACCGGCGGACCGGTTGCCAGAACCTGGTGGAGCAATTTCTACAAAGGTCAACCGAAAACGTGCCCGATGAGTCACCTGATTATGCTGGCTCCGGCCAATCATGGATCGGCATTGGCGCAACTCGGGAAAAGTCGCTTGAGTAGGATCTCGTCGTGGTTCAATGGTGTTGAACCGGGTCAACGGGTGCTCAACTGGCTGGAACTGGGAAGCAATGACGCCTGGAAACTCAACAAAGACTGGATCTTGAACGGTCAGCCACACATTGGTCCGGATGGGATTTTCCCGTTTTCGTTGATCGGGCAAGACATCGACCGCAAACTCTACGATCACCTGAACTCGTACACGGGCGAATTGGGAAGTGACGGCGTTGTTCGAACCGCTTCGGCCAACCAAAACAGCCGCTACGTGAAGCTCACACAAGCGACTCCGAAACTGGTAAACGGAAACTGGCAAGCCAAGAATCTCGTTATTTCCGAATTTAAACAAGCGCCCAAAACACCGTTCCGCGTGGTGACCAACAAATCGCACTCGGGCGATACCATGGGAATTATGAAAAGCGTGAGTCGGGAATTGAAAGACAGTAAAAGTGCGGAAACCATCCAATCGATTTTCCGGTGCATCGGCGTTTCTACCCTCAAAGCCTACGAGCAATTGACAACAGATTTCGATACGGAAACCACAGCCGTTCAACAAAAAGGACTCGTGGAAGTCGATAAAAAACTCTTCGGGAAAAAGTACTTTATCCACGATCGGTATTCCATGATTTTATTCCGTGTGTTCGATTCGGAGGGCTATCCCGTAACAGATTTCGACCTCATCCTTACCGGTGAAAAAAACGATCCGAATGCACTTCCTACAGGCTTTTTCGCCGACCGGCAGTGTAACTCCATCAACAAATCAACGGTTACGTATTTCTTTAATTACGATGTACTGCACGGAAGACCACGCATTGTTTCAGGAGATCTAAAACTCGACGAATTGCCTGGCATGAAACAACTCGGATTGATTATTCGACCACGACCTGATAGCGGTTTTAGTCGTTACCTGCCTTGCGAAATTGTGGCTTCGAAAGACTTATTCGAAAAAGCGTTTCAGCCGAATGCCACCACCATGATTGACATCGAACTGCAACGGGTTATCAGCAACGAAGTATTCCAATTCGAGCATTTGACAAACGAAAATAAAGGTCCGGAAATGGACTTCCATAAAACCGATCCGGGAACAGGGATTGTGAGTTGATGGAAAAGATATAGAACCAGGAAAGGTTGCCGGAGTTGGTAACCTTTCCTTATTTTGGTGTTCTATCACCACAATCTACGTCTTATGAGCTTTCTATTTCTTCTCCTCTTTGTTTCAACAGCTGCTTTCGCTCAACAAAATGATTCGCTAACCGGGCCGGTAAATGTCATAGATGGCGTTTACATTCCTGCATACATACCATGTACGTACGATTCCATTGCGCGTTTACACAACAACGCAACATTCATTATCACCGATTCCAGCACTTACAATTATACCTTTCAACCCGGAACCAAAACCTATCTTGAACTAGGAATACGAACCACCAAATGTCGGTGCCACGATTGCCAATCGGCCAATCACCTGATCATCGACCTCTCGGAACTGCCCGATTCGGGCGAAATGGAACATTCTCCGGAAAATCTCACCTGGATCATCTGGAATTCATGGATCATGCCAAAAACGGAACGGTTCATTGAGGGAAAACTGACCTTGAAAGATTTCGGAGGGATTTATTTAATCCAAAGCTACACTTGTGGCTTGTCTATTCTGACTATATAAAGTCAAATAGTAGAGACCTAGTGCCTTATTAATACGCGGTTCACTTGGATAGGAAAACCGCCCTTGTATAGAGACACGAAATAAACTCCCTCTTTAAAGTCAGAAACGTTTATTTTTTCTACTGGTAGATTATTGCTAAAATATACTGTGTTTCCCAAAATATCAGAAATCTTCAAGGCCGAATCATCCATTACCGATTGCTCAATCATTAAGAAATTATCAGCCGGGTTCGGATAAGTTATCATTCCAGGATTATATTTTTCATCTGCTAAACTTAAAACAGACGCATTGACTTGAAAATCAACCGAATCAATTGGCACATCTCCCTCATTAGGCATAACATAATAACGGTACAATCCAGTACCGGGAGAGTTTATGTCAATATAAATGCTTAAAGTTCCCAATCCTTGATCAGCAAATGTATAACCATGATTTGTTCCTGAAACGTTTGGAGTAGTCCATGGGTTCGTTAACATAACTTCCACACCATAACAATTTGCTTCAAAATTTGGATCTGGTTGCGGCGAAAAACAGAGATGATCCGTCCAATCATTCGGCGCATTTATACGAAGGCGTTTAATTCGAAGATACTGATTGGATCCTGAAATATTTTTTATTGCTACTATTTGATTTAAATAGATTGTCTCAGATCCGGTAATACTTACATCAGTATTTACTGTTGTACCTGAAACATCATTTCCAAGTTCATTGTTAAATAAAACGTCTCTGATTTCTACTTGTGCTGAAGCAACAAGGTTAATGCAGATAGAAAAAAAGATTGTGTTTACTACTTTCATATAATTGATTTAAAAGATTACTTAACTGAGATCATTTTATTGAATGATGCTTGTCCATCCGCCACACTCACCATGTACTTACCAGCAGCCAAACCGCCTACTGAAAGATCAACGGAGTAATCTCCATTAATGGTGTTCAATACATTGGTTGAAATCACACGACCTTGAAGATCTGTTAACGTTACAGTGTAATCAGAACCATTACCAATAAAGCTAACATTCACGTGCGATGATGCGGGGTTCGGATAAATATTGAGTGCTATATTTGCCTCAAGATCATCCAATGATGCAGCACTTTCTGCTTTTGCTGCGTTGACAATTTCACCTGTTGTTGCATCAATCAGCAGAACAACTACATGTAGTTGATCAACATCGTATTCAGCGGGAATGGTGTAGTTGAAGGTGTAATTCACACTCTGTCCATCCGTAATAGAGGCCGGTACGGAGCCTGACTGACCATCATAGCCTCCTAATAAGGAACGCCCTACATGATCATAAACCATATCCGCGGCGGGAACTGGGTCTGTAAGATTTTCAAATCCTCCCATTGGTCCGGCAGCTCCACCTGCAAAGTAATTATGCTGGTCATAATAAGAACTTGTACCGGTTACATCATCTTCCACCACAACAGCGGCCAATCTAAAATTAGCTACTGCAAAAGTTGATCGGAAAATGGCGCCTGCATCCACTGTTAAATTTGAACCATCAATTGACAGAACACCACTAACAGATGCTGGCACCACAATTCCTTGACGATCATTGTAGTATTGTTCAAAATTTTGTTGAGAAGCTGGCTTCCCCAATAAAACACGATCAACATTTGCACCCGGAAATCCCATAATTCCAGCTCCGTAATTATAATCTAGATCCATCATTGGGTCGTCGTTATGCACTGCTATACCGATGAAATTATTCGGGTAAGTAGTTGTCATATAATTTAGTGCTACGGTACCACGCGGACACCATCCACACCAGGTTCCGGTCCCCTCCTCAATTACAACAGATTTTGGCGACAATTGAGAAACAGTGTTGTGTAAAGCATTTCCTGTATTATTCGTTGGGTTATTATCAGCAACACCATTAACCTGACTAATTGTGACATTAATATTTCGTTCAACAACCGATGCATAAGAAACTGCTGTTGGATGGTCTACCGTATCAGTGGCACCCGGAGCTATATTGGTTGTGATAGTTTGAATATGATCCGTTCCATCATTCCAGTTAATTTGAAGTGAGGTAACTGTGCTTGCCCCCATATTCTTGACTTCAACCGATAAAGGATTGTTCGACCCTATCTGAGAGTAACGGGAAAGCGATACATCTTCCAATGAGACATCTTCATTTGCAAGGGTTTTTATCACAATATTATCCAATAGGAGTGTATTCTCATTTGTGCAATTATGGTGACGAAATACCAAATAAATTGTTTGACCAGAGTAGGCCGAAAGATCAACACCTCTTTCAAGCATGAATCCTCCTCCTCCGGGTCCGCCATTACCATCCGGAAAAGTCTCTGAATACATAGCCGTTGCAGCAAGCACTGAGGCCAAATCAGGAGACGAAACTACATACACTGAATAGTGTTCATTCGAATAATTACTGTTTTCTATTGAACCGATGTTAAAACCTAAAGTTAGACCGCCAGCTGGCACTGTTGTCAAATCAATTGCCGGAGAGATGAATATATTATCCGGAGTATATGCTACCTCTGATGCCCATGATCGAGAACTAGCACTATGATCTCCAATTGAAATAGGGTAGTTTGCAGGAAAATACTGAGCGAACCCATCGATGTACCATTCATCAAAGTTAATACCACTAGCAGGTGCCGGATCCGAATCATTGTCTATGGATATCCAACTAGCATATGTCGTGTTATCCTCAAAATCTTCTGAATAGTATACTTGGGCGTGTGCGCACAATGAAATAAACGTAAATAAAGGTACTATTAGCTTATTCATGATTAAAAAATTTAGATTTTACATTCAGCTAATATAGATCGGTCTCAAGCTTATTAGTAAAGCAATAAAGTGTCATAAAATAATTTTCATACTTATAAGTGACAACTGTATCAATCTCAATAACAGCAAACTAATGTCGCCAATAATTGAGAATAGTCGCAACGCAGGAAGTTTCTTCACTATCTTAAGTCGCATTTACACTTTCCATTGCTTCTTGTATCAATCCAACGAAAAATAATGCGACAACGCTTCCCAAAACCAGATCAGCTATTTAACGTTAAATTCCACAACGTTGCGAAATTATGAATCATCAAGTCAGGAATAATGGAATGCGCTGTAATTGGATGAAAGCACCTTTTTTTTATACCCTTTAAAAGGCTAACTTTATAAAATAGAAATTTCAATCAATAGACGCATGTATGTAATGAGTAGAAGTTTCCTCAATTGGATTGGTTTCATTTTTGAAAAACTGATGTTATTATTAGTACTAAATCAGTCCGGTTATTTGCTCGCTCAAAATGAAGTGAATTCAGATGTGAAATTGTTCTACTCAACGAAACAAAATGTATCTAAAGAAGAGTTTTATAACACATTAACAACTCATTATCAGCTACTTGAATCTTCATCCGTTAAGATTAACAGTAGACTTGAAAGAGCAACTTCCCTTCTAAAAAATGACTGTGATAAACTCGATTTAAAAATTGTACGACTCAATTTTTTAGTTTATTCAGGAGATTCAAAGCCAATAGCTTTTTTAATTACAGAGATTAAAAATCAAATTGATTCAGATAAGTATTCTTGTGGAATTTATAAAAAAACGAAGGCTTACAGAGCAATAGCAAATGCTTACTATATGTTAGGTGACCAAGCTATGGCTAGGAGATATTATTTTGCTGCACTGAGAAAGTTAAAAAATGAAAAAAGCTCAATAAAATCAGTATTAATAAATATTGGAATTACCCATCATTCTGAAAAGAACCTTGATTCAGCATTGTATTATTACAAAAAAGCAATGAAACTTGAAAAAGAGGGAGTTGCATTATATCATATAAATTTGCTGACCAATTTGGCCATCCTTTACATGGATAAAAAGGAATACGATAAATCCTTATCCTGTTTATATAAGGCTGATACCAATAAAATAAATGATATATCCAAAGCTTACATTTATCTTAATATTGGAAAAGCAAATATTGAAATAGGAGATTCTGAAAAGGCACTTTACTATTATTCTAAAGCACTCCATTTCTCAAAAAAAACCAAAAACATTGAAGTACAAAGATATATTACACAAGAACTTGTTGACTATTATGCTAAAACAGAGCAATATCAAAAAGCATTTTATTACAATCACCAATTAGACAGCTTGAACGCTCAAAAGAACATAGTAAATACTCGTAAGTTGATTGATAGTCTACAATTTGAGCATGATTTAAAAATACAAAAAGCAGAAAAAGGAAAGTTAAATCAACGTTTACTTTATCAGACAAGGCAAAAGAATATTCTGGCGGTAGCTATTACATTAACTGTAATGTTCCTTGGTTCAATAATTTACTTTTTGCGCAAACAAAACGCAAAGAATAAAATATTGGTTTTAAGTCAATTAGATGCTATACCGAAGTATTCTAATTATCATTCAACTGATCTTGATGAACAAGTTTCTGAAATCGAACTCGTTACTATAAATGATGAAAACAAACATCAAGAAATTGAAATTTCTAAAATTTTGGTTGAAAAACTGGAAAAATTACTTTCTAATAAAGAATTGTACAAGGACCCAAATATTTCAATCCAAATGCTTGCAAATAAATTAAACGTGAATAACGTTGTGCTTTCCAAGACAATCAATGCATATTATAAGATTCCTTTTCGAACATTAATCAATAATAAACGGATTGAATTGGCAAAAGTACTCTTGTTGGAAGAGTCTTATCAACATTATAGCATTGAAGGAATTGGACAAACAATTGGCTATCTGAATAAGTCGACTTTTTATAAGAATTTTAAATTCATTACAGGTGTTACCCCTAGCTTTTTCCAAAAAGAAGGAATGAGACATAAAATGAAAATAGGAAAACATTCGAGCATTTGACAAACGAAAATAAAGGTCAGGAAATGGACTTCCATAAAACCGATCCGGGAAGAGGGATTGTGAGTTGATGGAAAACTGTCCTTGAAAGGTGATGCCGTTTCTTTGAAAATTTTCTCCTTTTACGATGAGCGTCAACGAGTGATTTGGAATGAGTATGGGTGGAGATGCGGTTGACAAAAGAAGAATGAAAAAGGGATCGCTCTATTTTAGAACGACCCCTTACAATGAATTGAAAAAACAGTTTATTATCGTTGCTTGCTGTTCAAGCTGTCAAGTTGTTTTTGCAGTTCTTTTAGCTTGATTTCGTTTTCCAAACTGGAGATTTTGTTTTCTGAGAGTTGGGTAACTGCTTCCGTTATTTTCTTTATATTTTCCGGATTAAGCCCTTCGCCACTTGCATCAAACTTGATTAATGCACCAGATTTTTCATCCAATGTATACTGAATATCGTTGGAACGAAGTGCAATTTTGGAAGGAAGAAAACTAACACTACCAAGTTGAGGTATTGTAACCGGTTCCGATAAGATTAATTCTTCTCTATAAAAGATTTTCAAATTCGTGTGGAAAGGGATTCGATAGTATATTCCGTGATTGCGTGATTTAATACGTAACTCCTTTTTAGAAAGTAACGAATCTAGTCTTGGTTTAAGTGAATTCTGCTCCAAAATGAAGTAAACTGCTCGAGCATCAATATCATCATCACTAATTCCACCCGTTTGTGTAAAGTAGAACATTATATTACGTCCAACTTTTGGTTCAATAGAAAATGTACGTTGCTCAGTACTCACTCGTTTTTTTCCACGAACTAATTCTATTAACTCCTGCTCTTCCTGCTCCAATTTTATTAGCAATACAGAGAATTCCGAATTGTAAATTTTCTCATCAGCTTTTCCATCAAGAATGCTCTTTTTAATCTTTTGAATTTCGACTATTCGATCCAAAATTATATTGAGTCGAATCATCAAAACAGATGAATCTATCTGATTCGATGATTGTGCAGTAGCCAAGAAACCTGCAGGACCTCCAATAAATAAAGTCCCTATTTTGATTCCCAAATCAACTATCACATCGCCTGTTTGGTCTTCAAAAGACATAGAACCCTCTTTTAAATACAAGCCATTACTTAGAGTGAATTGCTCCTTTTTCTTAAGAAATAAGGCATTATTTCTTCTAAACTCGGCATAATAAAGTTCAGAACTATCTGGCATTATAACTGGAATAAGTTTTATCGAAGTCAATTTATATATACTGTCATTCTTTGGATAATACTTCAACCATGGTGTTTTTTGTTCTACACTTTTCAAAAACCCTTCTTTGTTCTTTTCGAAGAATTCTGATGGCTCTACTATCGTTTTTTCAACTGTCACTTGAATATCGAAATGCGTTTTGGGAAGACAGTAAACAATCCCGTTATGATTAGAGGGTTTGATATTAGCCGGATCTTCCGGTAACTTGCTAACACTAATTGTAGAACATGCACTGAGTATACTCATGAACAATGCTACGGTTGCGTAGAATAATCTTTTTTTCATCTTGCTATTTTTAAAATTGGCCTACTCTTTTCTGTCTTTGGATTTTTGGCTGCCTCCGTTTTAATTAAAATGCAATTTCCAAGTCCATCGAATCGAGGATTGTATTAATGGGAATAACATAACTTTGAAGACTATCTCCCCCAACCAACATTCCCACAACACAATTTCTCTCATCATAAATAATGGCTCCTGAATCGCCTTCCTTTGAAGGAGAAAACCCATCAGCATTATTTACAATTATTAAATTGTTAAGAGAGAATAACTCGTTTTCAGTTGCTGAAATTGGATATAAAAGAGAAAGCGAATAGTTCAATGATCGGACATAACAATATGTCTTTTTACTAGTTGCTCCCCAAAATTGAAATCGAACTTTATGGTAATCGCTCTTCTCTTTCAATAATCGAGTAGACGTTGCTTTTATAACCGGAATTTTCGATACGTTGTTTTCGATAGTACAAATAGCTGCGTCTACTAGAGGAGTGCGAAGACCTTCAACCAATTTCCCAACAACAGCACCATTTTTCTCCGGATCAATAATTTGTTCCTGTTGATTTGCTATAAATCGAGAATAATCATGTTGGTATGACTTCAACACATGATAACAACTTAAGTAATAGCATTTTTTGTCGGGATCATTTCTTTTTCTCACCATTAATCCTATGGTTCCTTTGTTCCCTAATAATGATTTGTTTGCAGCTGACTGATGAACAATAGCTTGTGTTTTAGCGGGTGTTGAAACACGAATACGTATTGGAATATTTTGAACATGACCATTAGGTAGAATAAATGGTAAAGTAATTGGTATGTGGCTTATTGCCTCGTTACAGGCTGTTATTTCGATATTTTCTTCTCCATTATTATCAAGCACGGTACCATAACCTACAACATATTGAAGAGATTCAATTAGTTGTTTATTTTTTTGGAGCACTTGATTAAGTATTTCGCTTTTATTCATCCCCAACCACTCCTCCAATTGATCAGGTGATTTCATTGTAAACGTTTCCTTCTCGGATAATTTTTGCCGAAGGTTTTTGGTGTAGAAAAGTAAGTCGAGTGTGTCGTGCCAGAATTTAGATCCCATACTCATACAAAGTCCGCTTACCGTGCAACCGATCAAGGTATAAAACACAAAAGAAACCCATTCTGAAGGTTGTTTTGGCCAATCAATATCTTCCCAACCCATGTTTTCTGCCGGATTATTCAATTTTAAAAAATCAAAGAGATTGGCATGGACCAGGAATGCGACCAAAATACCTACAACTATGTTTAACCCGAGGATCTTTCGGTCGCGTTTAGCGTTAAGTATAGGATCATTCGACTGCTTTGAAATATCTTCGTCAATCCTAGAAAAACAGAGTAATTTTTTTCCTACCTGCCCAAAGTACAATTTGATCCAGTTAATTACCCGTTCGGATATAAGACTTAAAGTAAACAAAGTAATAACAAGCGTAATTAATTTTTCGAGTGTTTCCATAGCGGTTGTTCTTTATTTAAAGTAATGCTACAAAGGTTCTAAAAAGACGGTTTTCGCTACAAGGTGACTTCCACCAAAACAACACGGGAGTTTTCCCCTAAAGAGTTGGGGATAATACCATTGAAAAAAATTGGTGGGCTGAGGTATTTGATGGAGATTTGGGGAAACCAATTAAAATTAAAAGTTATGATTAAGTTTTATGCAATGCCCCTAGAAGAGATCATCAATGGTGATGATATTCTACTACCACTAAATAATGAAGATATTCTATCGCTAGAACTTATCGATGTAGAAGCAACTGCAGGATTTAACAGGATACAAGCATTTAATAATTCTGTTAGATTATACTATCAAAACAGAGACAATTACATTAATAGCCAAGTAAGCATCATTTCTAAAACAGAAATGAAAGTTCTTTATGAGAAAGTAAGTCTGCATACAACTCTTTCAAAAGGCTGTTTAACAGCATTAAGAATTTATCATGGTTGCATTGATCTCGGTAATGGAACTTTTAAATACAACCCTATTTATCAGCCATTGTTTCTAGAACAAGTTGGTTATGATTCAAATACACACAATCACTTATACAGAATCGCAAAAGAAAAAGAATGCTACTCATACAATGGAACTAAATTTACCCCAATGGATGCTATCGAATGCAATAATCAACGTGGTATTTACAAACAACAAGTCAGAATAAAACATAGTGTTGCCTCTACTACATTTGAAACATTTGCATTAGGTAAAGATGTTGAATTTTCTATTTTTCCTTTCCAAACAATATTTTACCTTATCCATGACAACGGTGATGATAAAATATTCTTAGACAATGCTTTGGAAAATATTCGTTTCGAAAAAGACTATCCGAATAAACACAGCTTTCTATTGTCGTCACTTAGAGTTTCAACCTCAGGTCCTTTTGCTGGAATGTATGCTAACAGATCACATTTGTGTCCTCCATGCAATGGAGTTTATCTTGGTTTCGACCTAGCCCCATTGCCTTGATTTACAAATAATCCTATCTTAGCATGCCCAACACAATTCAAACCGGCATGCTCACACTCTTCACTGAAATCTCGTGTATATCTATCGCCATTTTTTCCGGAATCCTTGCTTTTCGAAACACGGATCGCTTTTTCAAGGCGCTTTTGCTTCAGGTGACGGTGTGGGGAGTGTTTTACGGTTTGTCGCATGTAATTACCTTACAACAACAAGCACAAGGATTACCCATCGATAATCGGTGGTTGATGAATGTGAGTATGATAATCGAAACCGGGCTGTTGCTTGCAGCGGCCTGGTTTGTTTTGCCCAAAGTGTATGGAACGCCATTAACCGTAGGAGCTTTCTTGCTTTTCTTGGGTGTAGCAGCCTTGCAAAGTTGGAAACACGGCTTCTGTACTTATCTCAATTATGCGGATACCGCCGCCTGTTTGTTAAATACGGTGGTGTATACGGCAGTGCTTTATACCTTCGGACAGCGCACCGATAAACGCTTGTGGCATTCCCCCGAAAAATGGGCGTGTCTTGGGCTTTTACTCTACTATGCTTGCAGTGTTCCGTATCTATCAATGATGCATTACCTGGAAGTGAATGCTCCGGAGGTGAACACTCTTTTATATTACCTCATCAGTAATGTGCTGGCAAATGTCCGTTACCTCTTGTTGGCGGTTGCTTTTCTGATGATTTACCGATCTGCTACGAAACAAAGACACACACCATGAACGATATTATTTTAAGCATTGTAGCAGTCACTTTACTCATCCTGCTCCTGATTGCCGGCATTGCCCTCACCTTTTTTATGGCAAACCGACAACGGATGCGGCAAGAGCAAATTCTCACAGAAACAAAACTCGCTTTTGAACGCGAACTGCGCATCGTAGAAACCGAAGTCAGCGAACACATTATGAGTCAGTTTGCCCGGGAATTGCACGACAATATAGGAAATTCATTATGGGCCATCAACATTGAGATTGAAAATAAGAAATTGGACTATCCTGAAAATAAAGAAGGGTATAAAACAATTCAAGTTTATTTGGGAGAAGTCACGCAGCAATTACACCTACTGAGTCGAACGCTCAACAATGACTTTGTAGGCAATAGTGGGTTGCTTGTGGCTATTCAATTAGAAGTCGATCGCCTGAACACGTTGCAGCGATGTACAGTTCAGCTGGATGCTGATTCGGGAGTCATCTCTCTGGAAAAAGACCAGGAATTAATGGTCTTTCGCATTTTGCAGGAAATTGCAAAAAACGCGTTGACACATTCAGGAGCCAAACATGTAACCATCTCCGTAAAATCGGATCCGTTTGATTTGCAGGTGAAAGACGACGGCAAAGGTTTCGATTATGATGAGGTTTTTAGTACCAATAAGGCATCAGGACTACGCAATATTGTAAAACGGGCACAGCTGGCACGACTTGAATGTACCATTCACACAAAACCAGGTGAGGGAACCACTTATATTCTAAAAAAATAGTCAACTTAGTGGTTAGTATAATTTGCCGCTTTCATGGAAAAACGAACCATTGTTCTTGTTGACGATCATGTGATTGTCAGAAACGGATTAAAAGAACTCATAGAAAAACTGGGAGACTTCACTGTTGTTGCTCAGTTTGATTCCGGTACAACGTTTTTGAATGCCTTTCCGATTGTTCCGAAACCGGATTTGGTAATCATAGATTTGAATATGCCCGGAATGAACGGAGACCAGCTGATGGAAACACTGAAACAATCTGGTAATGATTTACCAATTCTTGTTCTTACACTCGACAGTGACGAACACACCATTATTCGCCTCTTCAGAAACGGCATTCGCGGGTTCCTGAAGAAAAATTGCAGTGCCGAAACCTTAAAAAATGCCTTGGAATCCATTTTCGCAAGCGGTTATTATCACAATGAATTTCTAACCCTTTCGCTGCAAAATGATGCAGGTAAACCACAACCAACCGAACAGGAAAAAATCCTGGCACAGCTCACCGACAGAGAGCGGTCATTCCTGCGGTTGGTGTGTCACGAAAAAGAATTCACTTACGAGCAAATTGCCGATCAACTTTCGGTAACACCTCGCACAGTTGATGGTTACCGTGAAGCCATCTTCGACAAGTTTGCCATTAAATCAAAAACCGGACTAGTACTGTTTGTGCTGAAACATAAGTTACTCGAACATCTCTAATTTTACACCTTCAACCAAATCACCGATCCACCTTCATTATCATTTTGGGTTGTGTCGTTGTCTATGCTAACGCCCGAGACCGGTGATCCCAACGTTTGAATCATCTGGTAGCCACGATTCGGGATTTCCGGAACATTACTCAGCGATTTCCAGTAATGCTGAAAGCTAAGATCTTCATACAATTGTGATCCGGTAAGAATACAATTGGCTCCCACATAAATGCCAGGAACATACCCTGCCGCAGCAACCGCGTTGTACCAGGCATTGCAATAATCGATCACCTGTTGGGCTGAAGTTCCGGTTGCAACGCCTTCCAAATCGCACCACAGGTTCATTCCTTGCGGCAAACCGATAGAAGCAGCATTTGCAGCAGCGTTTGTTCCATAGGTAGTTCCCAATGAAGTACTCGGAACCCACCCCGGATTGAGCACATGTTGAACCGCGCTCAATGCCAGTCCTGCTTTCAAAATAGCACTGGCTTCATTGAAACTAAGATCGTTGGAACTCTGACCATTGCTTAGTGAAAGGTAACGAATGCAAAACGAATATCCTGCTGATATAAACGCATCGGCTTGTTGAGTGTTGATGACCGTATCGGTGTCGAATCCGCTTAGGCCAGGTGCCGCGAGTTGCACGGTTCCCGGTAATTGTGTTGTGGTAGAAGTTGCCATTTTAGTTGGTTTTAAGAATGTTTCATTGTAGCTAGGTGAGCCGCAAATTTTTCCAGGTGATTGACTACTTCACCCGTACGCAGGTTGATGGTTTGAAACGCTTTTTGCGCCACACAAGCAGGTGAACCTTCATCCACATTGATAAAGATCGATCCCACCAAAATCAGGTGTTTTCCTCTAAACGTTTCACGCGAATGGTCGATCAATAAATGAATGCGTTCTGCGATGGCTTCGTACATTACTTCTGTGGCTTCACGAATCGGATACACGGCAGCTTCAATGCGTTTTTTGTTCAGTTGAAACAAGCTTACGATGGTATCTTCCTGGTAATCGAGCAACGACGGCGGCTGAGGAATTTCTCCCATTTTTTTCAAGGCTGCCTGTGCCGCACCACAACAATCCGAATCGTGGTCTTGCCCTGCCCGAAGTACTTTACCAATAACCCCTTTTTCGGTAACCCCAATGTGCGGTCCGAAATAAATGAGCAAAGCGCCATCTTCCGGCATATGGTGCGCAAAAGCCTGCATTCCCGTGAGGCCTGTAAACGGAAAGCCATCCAACCCGCCAAGGTAAAACGGCCCCAATAATCCGGTATCTGTAATGGGAAATTGCATCGCGTTAATATCGTCGCTGCACACGCTGTTGCCCGACATCACCTCTTCGGGTTCGTAGCCGTTTTGTTGGAGGTAGCGAAGAATTTCTTTTTCCTGAACTTCTGCATAAAACGCAGTGGGGTAATAGCGACGGATTGTTTGTAAATAGGGTTGTGACATGGTTCTTTTTTTAAAGTGAATAGAAGCCAAATCTATTCAAAATAGGCGTTCGAAACAAGCGTATAAATACCTGTTTTACAGAACTCATTCGCGGCGCAATTTTTGCAGAAAGGTTCACCAAAAAACCAATGAAATTAACCATCTCAGCATTATGTGCACTTGTTTTTGTTTTCATCGTGAGCTATCGAGCTACCAACGAGAAGACAGCTTCGGGCGACAAAAACACCTATTCAAGCATCAAAGACACGCTCTACCTTCCATTCGATACGGCGCGGGTTTTGGCGCTTTATACAATTCCAACCAAGGTTGATCAAATCGATGTATTGAA
The DNA here is from genome assembly GCA_044377135.1 of Fluviicola sp. Lineage (GTDB taxonomy): Bacteria > Bacteroidota > Bacteroidia > Flavobacteriales_D > Crocinitomicaceae > Fluviicola. The sequence goes on along the minus strand of JBILJP010000006.1, from coordinate 1,853 downwards.
ACACGAGATCATTCCGGACTTGGACCCTGAATGGGATACGCTGGAAGTTGAATACCACATGATTGCCTGCGACTGTCCCAATTGGTATGATGTAACGCTTGCGCCTGATGAACCGACCAGCGAAATGAGTCCTTCTTATGCGTATTACATCGAACCGGCTTCTCCCGATTTGAAATTGTTTCAAGGCTTTCAACAATGTCGCGTACGCCTAATCGGAAAACACTACAAACAACAAGGCTGGCCCGAAAACCCGGATTTCATGGATCCCCATCCACCACTCGGAAATGTGTTTCGTTATTACGCTTATGAATTGGTGTATCCTGCCGTAATCTGGGGACCACAATACCACACCGGAGAACTTGATCGACCTTCCAAAACAGAAGAATTGATCATGGCAACCAACCTGATTCTTCAAAAAAAGTGATCTTTTTCAACCGGTAATCTGCCGACCGGCAAAAATCGCCATACTTAAAAACAGGTATTTTTACCCTTCCACAGTAATTCGTAGCGTTGCATATTTGACTACTTAAAAATTCTATGCTATGATGCCAAATTACGGTGTGCTCAAAGCACAAGTGCAAACAGACAACGGCGAGTTTACATCGTCTAAAACAGGAATGTCGCACTACAACCTCATCACCATTCTCAACGATCAGGAAGAATACCAGGTGAACATCGATATTCAGTCAGATTCCAGTCCAAACGTGAGACTTTACGCCATTGACAACTATACCAACCCGATTGTAACGCAGTTCGACGGACTTTCGAACGGCTTCAATCCGTTGGTTTCACAAAGCGGAACACTTGCGTTGGATTACATCCGGGAAACCCTTTTCGACATCACCCAACTGGAAAATGCCACTCCGGTTTCGGCCGAAGGATTGAGCACAACCTTGGATAAATATCTAGAAAATCAGGAGTACGTGGTTGTTTTTGGTACCATGTATTCTGACCAAGATAGCGACAAAAGCAGCTACGGTCATCGTAGATATCAGCAAAACAACAGCTTGCCTTCGCAGGGTGTTCACAATGTGCATTACAATCAGGGTAGCGTAGGCGAACATACCAACGACAACGGTATTTACCAAGACGGTGCGTTGTTTGTGAAAATGCCAGATGCCAGTTATTCAGCCTTTTTCTTCGCGTTTTCAGAGCAGTGTTTCAACACCGATACAAATGGTGATTGCATCAATCAAAATTAGTATTTTTCACCCTTAGATCGCTTTAGGGCTGTCTATGAATGAAACCTTGTTGGGGCTTAAAAAGCGCTGAAATGCAAGGCGTTGAGGAGTGGATGTTGGAAGTTTACTTGCGTAACTGACAAACGTCGTTTTCCGAAAACAACCACGCAGGTTCGTGCTTTTTAAACCACCTTCAACATTTTTTTTTACCATGAAAACAACTGATAAGAAAGCAGAAGCTGCTGCTTTAGAGCTCAAAAAGCGCATCAAACATGTGGTTGTACTGATGCTGGAAAATCGTTCATTCGACAACCTGCTCGGGTGGCTGTATGACGGAAAAGAAATCCCTGACGGGCAATCGTTCGAAGGATTAAATGCACACCTCTGGAACCCGCTCGACAACATTGATTCGGATGGAATTCCCTTCATTGAAAAAGTACCCATTGCGAAAAACGGTCAGGCCATTTACAAATACGGCAAGCAGGTTCCCAATCCGGTAGATTTTACCTTGCCCAAACCCGATCCGGGAGAAGGTTTTGCCGATACTACCCATCAGTTGTTTCTCAAATACCAGGTCGGAGAATTGTATCCGCCCGCTCCGATCAACATGGGGTTTGTACAAAACTACCAGAACGCCATGCTTTACGGAACACTCACGTATGGCGATTCTCC
>JBILJP010000180.1:0-9863 GCA_044377135.1 Fluviicola sp. | reverse complement strand
ATAACCGCAATTCCTCATTCTTTTTTCTTGCATTATGCCGTTCAATTCGATTTTTGCTTGGGTAATGAAAAAGCGTCTGCATCAAATAGACCTTTTTAGAAAGTACCCCTTAGAAGTACAGCAAGAATTATTTGATCGTATGCTCCAAAACGCCGCTAAAACAGCCTTTGCCCAACAATTTCCGTTGGCGCAAATTACCGACTACAATGCGTTTCGTTCTGCTGTTCCCTTGCAGGATTACGACACCATGAAACCATGGATTGATCGATTAATGGCTGGCGAACAAAACCTGCTATGGCCGCAAGACACCAAATGGTTTGCAAAATCTTCGGGCACTACTTCCGACCGCAGTAAATTCATTCCCGTAACCCGCGAATCGCTTGAAGAATGTCACTACAAAGGCGGAAAAGACCTGTTGGCACTGTATTACGAGAATTATCCCAATCGCAAATTATACAAAGGCAAACACCTGATTGTAGGCGGAAGCGCACAGGTATTGCCACTTACCCACGATGCATACCAAGGCGATTTATCAGCCATCATTGTGAAAAACCTGCCGTGGTGGGCCGAAATCAGACGCACACCTTCACGCGAAATTGCTTTGATGAGTGAATGGGAATCGAAGATTGAAAAAATGGCGCTGAGCACCATGCACGAAGATGTGTATATCATTGCCGGCGTTCCTAGCTGGACCATGGTACTCGCCAACAAAATACTGGAACTTTCCGGCAAAAAGAACTTGCGCGAAGTGTGGCCCAATCTGGAATTGTTCATGCACGGCGGGGTGAGTTTTGAACCCTATCGCGAAGCATTCCGGCAATTGGTACCATTCGACGATATGCATTATGTAGAAACCTACAATGCCTCTGAAGGATTTTTCGGAATTCAGGATGTGGGCGGTTCGAACGAATTGCTATTGATGCTCGATTACGGTATTTATTACGAGTTTATTCCAATGGAATCGTTCAATGGTCTAGAATCGGAAACGGTCATCAATCTGAGCGAAGTAGAAACAGACGTTGAATATGCATTGGTTATTTCTACCAATGGTGGACTTTGGCGCTACATTTTAGGAGATACGATTCGGTTTACATCTACCCTTCCCTTTCGGTTTGTGATTACCGGCCGCACCAAAAGTTTCATCAATGCTTTTGGTGAAGAAGTGATTGTCAATAACACCGATAAAGCTGTTGCGGAAGCGTGTCTCAAAACCAATGCCCAAATTCGGGAATACTCGGTTGCGCCTGTTTACATGCAAGGAATAGAAAAAGGTAAACACGAATGGGTGATTGAGTTTGTGCGCGAACCAGAGGACCGAAAACGCTTCGAGTTGGTGTTGGATGAAACGCTAAGAAGCATCAATTCGGACTACGACGCCAAACGCACCAACAACATGGCTCTTGAGTTTCCGCTGATTCGCTATGTGGAAAGCGGTACTTTTGATGAGTGGTTGCGCACCAAAGGCAAATTGGGCGGACAGCACAAGGTTCCACGTTTATCCAACAACCGTGAAATTGTGGAACAACTATTGCTACAAACGGTGCATCATACCAATAACAATGCGTAAACTGGTTTTATTTCTGGCGCTGTGTTTGTCCTTTTCATTGAAGGCACAACAGCCATGGAAACAAGTTTGGTCTACCGACATCGACGCAGATGCTGTTTGGGATGCAGATCAGGCAGGCAATATTTACCTCGTAAATAAACAAACCATTACCAAGCTTGACACAGTTGGAAAACGCTTGCTCACCCAAAGCACCAAATCGATGGGGACGATTGCGAAAATCGATGCTTCCAACTGGCTTAAAATCGCTATTTTTTCTGAAGAACAACAGCGCGTTTGTTACCTCGATAATGCCTTGGCAATTCAACCGGGCTGCATTGATTTAACGGAATTTGGGGTGAATCTGGCGCAACATTTCAGCACCTCGGCTCAAACAGATCGCATTTGGATTTACGACCAGCTCAACAGTGAATTACAGCTGATTACCATTCGCAACAGCCAGCGACAAATCATTCAAAACCTGGCAGCGTTGGTTGATTTGGGAACTGTGCTTCAACTTTCTGAATTTCAAAACAAGTTGTATTTGTTTGACAATCGTTCACAGGTAATAACATTGGATAATTTCGGAAGTTTCCTTGGCGCGAGTACCGTAGTTGGCACACACATTCAACCCTTCTCAACCGGCTTTTTAGCATCGGATCAGCAGTTTATTCGCTTTTCGGATGAAGAAACCGAACAATTGACTCCTTTTTTCGAACTCGCTTCGGGCGAAGCCATCAAATGGTTTTGTTTTGTGGGAAAACGGTTATTTGTGAGCACAGAAACACAATTGATCGGATTTGAAATCATCGACTGAGTTTCGATTTGCCAAAGAAGTCACCTTATTCATTAGTTGATTTTTCCTTTTTATCGCGTTAATCCACGGAAACGTCTTTTATTTTTCCACATTTCAGCGCCATGTGACTAGAATTTGTAATTTAGTCAGTCGCAAAATAATGGTAAGATGCATATCGCAGTAGCAGGGAATATCGGTTCAGGAAAAACAACACTAACAAAGATGTTGGCAAAGCATTACGGTTGGGAAACGCATTTTGAAGATGTGGAGCAAAATCCGTACTTGAATGACTTCTATGAGGATATGCAACGCTGGTCGTTTAACCTTCAGATTTATTACCTGAACAGTCGTTTTACGCAGATTCAGGAAATCCAAAGTACCAAAAATGCGGTTATTCAAGATCGTACCATTTACGAAGACGCCTTTATTTTTGCTCCGAACTTACATTCAATGGGATTGATGACAACGCGTGATTTCGAAAATTACTTTTCGTTGTTCAACCTCATGGATTCATTTGTTTCTGCTCCGGACTTATTGATTTATTTGCGCGCTAGCGTTCCTACATTGGTAAACCAGATTCAGCAACGCGGTCGTGAATATGAAGAAAGCATCCGTTTGGATTACTTGAAACGCTTGAACGAACGTTACGAAGCCTGGATTTCGACTTATGATAATGGGAAATTATTGATCATCGATGTAGACAACAATCGCTTCCCGGAAAATCAAGAAGATTTAGGGAAAATCATCACTTCCATCGACGCCGAAATTAACGGGTTGTTTTAAATTTCCTTTTCAGTATTTGATCTCTTTTTGAGGAAATTAGTGTAGAAAATGTCGTTCAATAATTTTTGGATTTCAGAAAAAAATGATTTTAATTATCTGAATTTCAGTTTATTACATTCAGTAATCCCGCAATATTACGGAATTACATTGTAATCGATTGATTATCAGCAATTAACCTTTTACTCTGATTTCAATCCAAATACAAATCCTCCGAATCCGATTCATCATCAAACTGTTTCACCATCAACGCGATATCACCAATTATGGTGTCTTTTTGTTCGTTGCGCTTATCAGTACCTCCAAAATATTCTTTCAGTAATAATTGTGATTCCATGATGGCCGATTCGGGAACCAACGTTTCGAATTGTTCAATCAATGTAATAGCTTCAAAAGCGTCCAGGAAATCACCTTCGATGGCAAAGAGCACAAAATCGGCTAAATAAGCACTAAAATCGAGCTTACTATTCCAAAAAGCACTCAGCAATTGTCGTTTGATCGGAGTATTGATTTCATCGCGAAAAGCTTCCATCAGCGGCTCTACGGTAGAGCTATCTTTCAGACCTTCAAAAAGCTCCATCATAGCAGCCGTATTTTCGGTACTCAATCCACCACGCCACACTTCAACCAACGGAGCAATCACATCTTCATCACCGTGTACGTGAAACGATTTGATTGCTGCACCTATTTTTAGCTCATCCGCACTTCTTAGATCGGTTAACAATTGCGCAACCTTCAATTGGTGCTGTTTGCTTTTTGAATTTCCTGACACGTTATCTGATTTTCATGCAAAAGTATAAAACATCCCTATCTTTGCCCTATGAACGTACGGTTGATTTTCATTGTTTGTTTGCTTGGAGTTACCTTCTCGGGTTGTTGGATCGATGAAGTGCAAACTCCTACGAAAAAATCGTTGTGTATTGTTGCCGACCATTTATCAAAAGAAGATAGTTTGGTCATCAATCAATTCGGGTACAACTTCAAAGTAAGCATTCGAAAAGAGGTCTTGAAACCCGATGCTATTTTGCAGCGTGTACGTTCACAGAAATACAATGCCGAAATCGACATTCTGATCATCGAAAGCGCCTCCTTACGCAAAGAACTTTCAAACATGAATGCCTACAAAAGCATTCGATCCACCAAGCTTTTCGGTCAACTGGAACGTCAATTCAACAATACACACCACCGTTGGATTCCGGTTTGTCATGATCCGTTAATTGTTTGCATACCGAAAGATTCATTGCGAAATTGCGGTCCGTTGGATCTAAAAAAAACAGCTTTACTTCCGAAACTGGTTTTGCGCCCCAAGCATGAAGAATACCGTGATTTATTGTCGGGTACCAAATTCAATTGGTTGAATGCACCAACCGGTCCTACCACACAATTCGGTAAGGAACGGATTTTTGCACTCTCCGATTTTGTAGAACGCACTTTTTATGCCACCGACAGCACTGCCGGCATTATTCCCGACGAATGCAGGCATTACCTGATCGAAAAAAAGAGAACAATCTCACGTATGTGCACATTGAGTATCTACCGTTACGGGCGCAATAATGCGGTAGCAGAAAGTTTTCTTTCCTTTTACATAGCAAATTCCTATTCTATTGCCAATGGGCGAAACCAATTGCCTGTAAAAAAGCATGTTACCCCCAATTGGTACATTCGCTCATTGCCTATTCAGTAGAAACGTTAAAATATTCGATGAAAATGTTGAAATTTTCATTAGTCGAAACTTTTTTTGTTACATTCGCGTATCTATAACCGGTATTACACTGAAAATAAAGTACTTTTATCTTTCACTATATCGATTTTGGTTGCATCATTCACACCGATAAACCCTAAGATACTATGAAAACGATTACTACTACACTACAAGAAAAGATCACTCTTCACGAACCCATTGAACTCTGCAGACAAACAAGCACTCGTATTCCGCTTGCGTTGTTTTTCGTCTTTTTTGCACTCAGCATTGTTACCGGATATTCTATGCTGGCTTCACAAGGAGCAACTCCTTTGTTTTTTACCGTATCCTCATTTTTCCTTTGCGGAATGATCTATTTCCTTTCCTTGATTTGGAGAATCATCGGTTCGGCTTACATCAAGAATGACATGTTGATCGTGAAATACCTTTTCGGCAAGTTTAAAGTAACTGAATTACGCTCTATTCGAGGTGTTAAAACGGTCAAATTTCTAGGGTTACGACTAACATCTATTCGCTTTAAAGTAGATGGTACAATCTACAAAGTGATCATGTTCGGCCGTGCAAGTTACCTGCAAGATCCAAAAACGATTATCAATACTTTACGCAAAGTAGCTTAAAAGGCTTTCATAAAGTTTCCTATTCGCGCCTTGGCAGACACGAACTCCAACTTGATTAATCTCATCGCCATAGCGAATGAGATATGAATGAATAGGAAATAAAAAAAGAAGCAAGCCATAAGCCGGGTTCTGTACATTCCTTCAGCGTTAAGCTGAGTGGAACTGACTGTCATTTATCTAGTTCCGACCTCACGATCGGAATCCATCGACCTACCCTCCAAGATCGGGCGAGTAGCCCTCAAGCCTTGGTTTACATGGTCTTTCAGTCCGTAAGGTTTACCTTGCACTTTATGTCGCCATAAAGACGGTGAGCTCTTACCTCACCTTTTCACCTTTTCCCCTCCCGAAGTGATTCAAAGAATCTACTTCAGGCGAGGTAGTTTTCCTTTCTGCGGCACTTTCTGTTCGCATTCTGTCTCCGGAATACGACCTTCCCGTTAGGAAGTACGGTTACTCTATACTGCCCGGACTTTCCTCCCGCCTAAGACGAGTGACAGTCGGCTTGCTTCTGTGCAAAGATACGCAAAGCCTTTGGCATTAAACTACCCCACTTTTTTCTTGATAAAAAAGTGGGCAAAAAATCAAGGCCGTAAGTCCCGATCTTGAGAGATTCTATAAAGCAAAAACTCCGCTCAAAGAACGGAGTTTCAACTATAATGAGGAAAAGTTATTGTTTTGTAAACAAACGCGTGGCTTTACCACTTGCAGTTGTAACAACCACGTGATAGATTCCTGCATCCAGATCACTCACCGCAATTACCGGTTGAGTACCGTTCAATTCAAGTATTTTCACCACCTGCCCTTGTTGGTTCAAGATTGCCAGCTGTTGTACTGTTTCTGTAGAAAGCACCGTTAATTCATCCGTTGCAGGATTCGGGAATACCGAAAATGCCAATTCAGCTTCGCTTAGACCCAAACCATTTAAGGTATCACGGTATTCGATAGAAGTAATGGTTTCTGTTCCTAAAACAACGGAAGTTTTTACACGTAAAATAGCTTCTTTTTCTTCTGCAGCACGCCATTCGTATTCGTGCGCTTCAGGAATAGGCAATCCCACCCAAAAACCAGTAGTATCAAGACTTACGTAGATAGAATCGTTTTCCAATACACGATGATGAATACGTAACGCATCAAATGTTCCGTAAGGAGTAGTAATCACACCCCAACCGTCTACTGTAGATTCTTTGTAGCGGTGTTGAATCCATTTTGCATTGTAGATTGGATTCAAATCCAAGTCTGTATAACCTCTTGATGTGTAAGCATCACCGTAATTCAACGGGAATTCATATCGCGTTTCAATGGTATCCGATTTAGCAGGAATTCCTTGTCCGCTAATCACAAACTCGTAACCTACCATTGTAAGGGCAGACGGAGTAGATTTTGAAAACAATGAAATGTTATCGATCGTAATTGGCAATACCGAAGTGATCTGATCCAATGGTAAATCAGTAGTCGGCGCGAAATAACTTGCCCGATAAGGCGTTGCACCCATTGGTCCGAAAAACAGATTGGCTAGAAAAGAAGCGTCTGCGACAGGTTGATAATTGGTAAAACGTTGTCCGGTTGGTGTTAAACCTGAAAAATCCCAGGTATAATTGGCTCCGGTGGACATATAATCCAGCGTAGGATCTAATGTGGTACTCATGACCAATTGATCACCGGCTACCGGAAAATGTGTATCGTTAAGGGAAATTTGTCCGAAAGAAACAACAGGAATCAGTCCGACAACTAGTAATAGTTTTTTCATGGTTTTCTAAAATTACAGTTCAAATATACGGAATAATCCATGCCAACGAACTGTAAATCACGATGAGACCGGCTATAGAGAACCTAAAAAACGAGGCAATCTAAAAAGTCTCATCATTTAGTAAAACCTTGAGATGGATTAAAAAGTACGACGCAAGCTCAATTGCCCATTGAATGGCAATAAACGCTGTTCACCGGCATACATTGTTGAATTGAACGGTTTCAAAATATCAACGTTCATTCCCAATCCCGCATACCAATTCGGAGTAAGCGAACGCCAATAAGTCGCGCCGATTTCCATTGTCAATGTTTTGGCATTGCTGATTTTCCCGAACATTTGTTCCGACCTTACCACAACATTGCTCTGTGTTTCTTGCTGGTTACCCGAAAACGCTGTTTGAAAACCCGGAGTTACGGTTGCAACGATGGAATTTCTTCCTGCTTCATACCCCATCGAAACAGGCATTTCAAACGAATATAGTTGACTGTATTTCGTATCCACGCGCGTATCGCTTGAAGGATAAGAGGTGTAAAGAATATTTTGGGCAAAATCAACCCGCACATTGGCGCCGAAGGTAAACACCATGCGATCTAACTTTTTATACAGACCACCGCCTACAGTGTAAAAATGCACCAAATCGGATTGACCTGTTACATGCTGTGCAGATTGGCCGATACCGGCCGAAGCTTGAGCATAGAAACGAGGAGCTTTCGGGAATGCGGTTGCTTCTAACAAACACGAATGAAGACTTTTACAATCGGTTGGAACAGAAATGTATTTTTCAGGACAACCGTTGACTCTGTTGAATTCAAATCCATATGGAGGAAGTCGATCAACCATCACCAATTCTTCCACTTGCTGAGTTGCAGGAGTAGTTGAATGAAACGGAGAATTCTCAGTTAGAACATCATCCGACATCATGTGATCGGAAGGAACTGTTTTAACGATAGCATTCTTGGTATGCATTGCATTTCCGCAACTTGCTTCATCTGTTCCTGAAAAACTTCCGGTAGTTGAATTGGTTTTAGGTGCAGCAATTGGCGCATTGGCAGACTGTTGGGCAGTAGATTTACTATCAACAGCAGGTGTGTTTGCATGAACTTTCGATTTCGCAACCAACGTATGGGCGGTTTGACCTGATTGATTCATATAAAAAAACAGCCCCACCACCAACAACACCAGTGTAGCTGCTCCGCTTGTAATCCACCAAAAGCCAACTTTTTTGCGCTTTTGAGCGGGCAACATCGCCTCCATTTCAGACCAAAATGATTCCTGGAAAGGCGCAGGCTCGGGCGCTTGAGCTCCTTTGAATAATTGGTCAATATCTTGATCGTTCCAACTCATATGGCACAACGTTTTTCATTCAACAATTCTATTTCACCCAATCGATCGCGCAACTGTTTGCGTGCGGTAGACAAGTGCCACTTTGACGTTCCTTCGGTAATTTCCAGTAAATCACCAATTTCTTTGTGATTGTATCCGTCGATTACGTACAAGGTAAATACGTGGGCACTAATAGGTGGAATGGTACTCAACAACTGCATTATGGCTTGGTAATTCATGCTTTCTTCGCCTGCATTTGAGGCGTTGGAAGCATACAATTCCAATTCTCGATCGGTGTCTTTCGCAAAAATGAACGTGTGATGGTTCTTGTTTTTGCGGTATTCGTCGATCAACACGTTTACCATGACGCGTTTTGACCAGGCTGCATAGTTGATCTCTTCCAGATTAATAGCAGTCAAACCGTTGATGATTTTCAAAAAGCCGTTGTTAAATGCAAAACGGGCATCTTCCTCATTGGAATAATAACGCATACAAACTCCCATCAGCATGCGATACGTATGCTCGTAGAGTTGTTTCTGTGCGCGACGATCGTTCTTTGCACATGCTTCCAGTATTTCAGATGTTATGTGCATGTAATTTCCAATCGTTCTTATTTTACTTTTCTTTTGCAATTTAATGAATATTTATAGCTTCATCATTGGCGACTATGAACAATAACGTGCTATCTTTGGAAAGGGTTGGAAAAACGATTAAAATGCTTACATTACATATTATACGGCACGCCAAAACACACCAACAATCAGAATCGGGCAAAGATAAAGACCGCGCATTGCTTGAAAAAGGCATTGCTCAATCCAATTTATTGGGTAATTATTTGCAATCGCATCACATTGAATTGGGAAAAATGCTTTGTTCTTCTGCTAAACGAACGCGTCAAACAAAGTCCATTATCTGTCAGCACTTAGCTGAACAATGTTGTGTGGAATACCGCGATAGTTTGTACATGGCTTCCAAAAGTGATTTATTGGCAGAACTTGCTTCGGAAACCGATCCGATTGTTACACTTATAGGTCACAACGACGGTTTATCCGATTTGGCCAGTTATTGCGCCGATGAGTACATTGGATTAAGCACTTGTGAATTCATCACATTGACCTTTCCATTCGAAGATTGGTCGCACATAGTAAAAGGAACAGGAACTATTCTATTGCGTTACCGCCCGGAGGTTTTTCTCCCTCTGTAGGTTGCTCAGGCGTTTTAGGACGAATGTGGTAAACCACCTGGTAAGCTTCGGTTTGTTGCCTGAAATGTTCTTCCATCGCCAGACGTTGCGCTTCTATTGCAGCTAATCGTGCGTGATAGATACCTTCCAGATCGGGTGGCTCTATTCCTAA
>JBILJP010000529.1:0-2805 GCA_044377135.1 Fluviicola sp. | reverse complement strand
AAGCAGATGTGAGTTGGACATTGCCTCACCGTTGGTTTATCAATACAGACGCAACGTATACGGTCAATACCGGAAGAACCAATAGCTATAACCTGAATTATGTGATTTGGAATGCGTCTATTCAACGATCTTTCTTAAAAACGGAGAACTTACTGTTCGGGATTGAAGCGTACGATATCCTGAACCAGAATATCAGTAACTATAGAACAGTTAACAACAACGTTATTGTCGATCAGCGTAGCACGGTAATCCGTCGTTATTTCATGGCGAAAATGACACTGAAATTCAATAACAATCACATAAAAGAAGCTGAAGATGAAATGTGGTAGCATTATCCTAGGATTGATCGCGCTGTTTACAGTGCAATCCGTTCACGGCCAATTGGTGCAGTATGGGAAAATAACCTATGAACGCAGAACGAATTTATACAAGAAATTTGATGATGAGCGTATGCGTCAATGGTTGAAAGAAGAAGATAAAATCAAGACAGATAAATTCGCTTTGTATTTTAATGATTCCGTTTCAATGTTCAGTTATATTACACCTGAAGAAGAAGATCAAATGGGGTGGGCAACCACCAAAAACACGGTCTACGCAAACAGCGTCAAAGATGAACGAGTTGTCTTTATGGACATGTGGGGAACACAATTAACCATTACCGATTCGTTGGTTGATCGCACATGGAAAATTACTGATAAAACGCGCAAAATAGCTGGTTACGAATGTACGCGCGCCATTTGGCAAAAAGACGACACTACACGTATTTACGCTTGGTTTACAACGGATATTATCCCAACTGTTGGTCCCGAGTGTGTGCGTGGTTTACCCGGAGCCGTACTTGGTTTAGCTACGGAAGACGGTGGAGTAGTGTTTTTTGCTACTGCTGTAGATATTGTAGCGCCTACTTTGGAACAACTGACTCCTCCGAAGAAAAAGGGAAAAGATTACACTGCAGAAGGTTTAAAAACAGAAATGACCGAAAAAATGAAAGGTGAACCTTTCGGTGATCGGGTGGTGAAAGAACTCTTTTTCTGGTAGCCTTTTGCTTAGAATCGGATGAAGTTACTGATGTTAAGTATACTGCTCTTTGCAGGATGTTCTTACCTATCAGAAGAACCAACCGATTTTTATTCCTATTCCAAAGACGGTGATTTGTGGCGGGTGCCTTTGCTAGAGCCTTTTGAAATAGTTTCAGCAACCAATTCCGATATGAATGACTGGTTATTGATTGTAGATCAACCTGCTATTTCAGGTCCCGATTTTAAGTTGTTTGGAGATGAATTTCAGTTTGGTGAATTAACGAAAGTGGGGATTAAAGATTCCATCATTGTTTTGGAAAACACCAATCAATACTGGCCTAAATTAAGTGGTTCCTACCCGGGGCTGTTAATCATCAATACTAAAACTTCTGAGCTGTTGATCTATTCGAAAGAGCATCACCAATCTGCTATTGATTCAACATTTATAGAATTAGGAATCACTGGAATTAAGATGCGCGATTGGCGACCTTTAAAAGATCGTTTTTTTTGGAAAACAGGAGTTACCAGAAGGTTGGGGGAAGTAGAGTAGCTGCGGATGAAACCGTATTATTTTATTACAAGAAACCGTAAGGAGAATTTCTCGGTAAAATTAAAAGCAAGGGCTACTCATGGTTGTAAATCTATTGAAACCGAAAAAGTACTTGGTCGTTTTTGAGCACCCCCAATAACCGTGTTTTAAACCAAGTATCCTTCTGTTGAATCGATGATCATTACAGTAAAATTTCATCTTCGTTACGTTCCCTTTAGTATTGAATTTCAGCAATTCTCCATTACGAACAATCGTGTCGGCGCAGCCTTGATAAAATTCCCCAGCCATTTTTACCTTACCATTCTTGTAACGTTCTGTTATCTCAAACTTTCGGCCTTCAATGAGTGTGTCTTTGAGATGTTGTGAAAATGCCTGGCTTCCAACAAGTAGAGCAACAATTAACAGAATTGTTTTCATTGTGTGTCGATTAATCTTCTAAAACAGTCAATTTCGCAAATCGCAACAGCAAGGTTTTTGCTCCGGCATGCGGAAAGAAGATGGTTGCTTTTTTATCAACTCCCGTTCCTTCCAGCTTGGTTACTTTCCCTTTTCCGAAACGATCGTGTTCTACATTGTAGCCTACCTTCAGGTCAAGATTCATTGCTTCGGATGTAGCAGGTTTACTGCTCAAATCGCTCAAACTTTTCAACGAACCTGCAGAAGGTGCTGTGGTTGTTTTATTCAAGCCGCCCACAAATCCGCGTTCTGTAACCGGTCTGCCCGAATTCAATGATCGTCCGCCACCCATCGAAGAACCGTAAGGGTTTTCAAAGTTTAGGTAATCCTGATTGATTTCAGCGATAAAACGACTCGGTTCCGATGAAACCAGATTTCCCCATTGAAAACGCGATGAAGCATACGAAATAGTACAGGTTTTTTCAGCACGGGTAACAGCAACATAGAATAAACGACGTTCTTCCTCCAACTCGGTACGGGAATTAATCGAGAGTTGCGACGGGAATAAATTTTCTTCCAAACCAACCAAAAACACGTGAGGAAATTCCAATCCTTTACTGGAGTGAATGGTCATCATCGTGATTTTATTCTTGTCGTCGTCTTTGTCGTTATCGGCATCGGTCAACAAAGCAACGTCGATCATATAATCGGAAAGAATCGCTTGTTCGTCTTCGCCACGCTGAACGGTAAATTCTTTGATACCGGCCAGGAGTTCTTCAATGTTTTGATAACGTTCTACTTCTTCCGGCCCCTTATCTTTGTCGGTATAAAGTTCTTTTA
>JBILJP010000528.1:0-2808 GCA_044377135.1 Fluviicola sp. | reverse complement strand
AAAAGATATAATCCTTTTGGGTGTCCTTTTTGGGGTGTAGCTTCCATTTTAAATTAAGTTTTGATGGGGCACAAATATGCTTAAATAAACTCAATAAACAAACGGAGATGTTAAGTTTGTATAAAAAGAACAATATCATATAAAAGTTAGTGGATATGTCACTTCCGGTTAATATTCATACACATCGATTTAATTCTAACACTTCAATAGAGATGTTGTCGGTTGATTATCAGAATTTTGATGCGTTTCTTCTTTCCTCACTGACCGATCATCGGTTTTACTCATTGGCTTTTCATCCGATGGAATGGTCGCCCAATAGTTCGATTGATTTTTTGAAGGTGCGTGAACTACTGGCTCATAAAAAATGCCTGGCTATCGGTGAAGCCGGACTTGATAAAGCTTCTTCGTTTTCTACTAAAAGCCAGCTTGACCTCTTCCGATTGCTGATGCCCATTTCCGAAGAAACCAAATTGCCAATCGTGATTCATTGTGTTGGACGGTGGAATGAATTGGAGGTTTTATTTAAGGAACGGGATGTGCGTGCGCCCGAATGGATCATCCATGGCTTTCGTAAAACAAAACTGGCTGATAAGTTCATTGATCTGGATGCCAACCTGAGTTTCGGAAAGGCATTATTGACGGATGAAACCTTGCAGCAATGTGTTGCGAAGCTTCCGATTCACCGCATTTTTCTGGAAACGGATGATGCCGATGTTGATTTAATGGCACTCTACGAAAAGCTGGCCGAACTCAAATCATTACCTTTGCCGGCAATTATCGAAGAATTATCACACAATTTTAAGCGCGTATTTCGCTATGGCAAGTTGGCTTGAACGTACTGAGTTAATACTCGGAAAAACAGAAATGGAGAGACTGAGATCGGCTCATGTGCTGATTGTTGGTTTGGGTGGAATCGGATCGTTTGCCGGTGAATTTATTGCGCGTTCGGGCGTTGGAACCATTACCATGATTGATGGCGACGTGTTTGATCCGAGTAATAAAAACAGACAACTTACTGCATTGGATTCTACCATCGGTCGCAATAAGGCTGTTGTTTTGGCTGAACGCATCCGCGATATCAATCCAGACATTACCTTAAATGTGGTGGAAGAATTTGTGGTTCCAACCCGTGTTTGGGAGTTGTTAAAAGAACACCAACCCGATTATGTGATGGATTGCATCGATAGTTTGGCCCCGAAGCTGGAATGGATCATAGCCTGTAAGCGTTTGCGCATCAAGATCATTTCACATTTGGGAGCCGGCGGAAAAACAGATCCGAGTCGTGTGCAAGTGACCAACCTGCCCAATAGTCACAATTGCCAACTGGCACACCACGTTAAAAAACGACTCAAGAAAAAAAATGTAGAGTTCAAAGGTGTGCGTTGCGTTTTCTCTTCCGAATTACAACAAAAAGAGTCGTTGAAAATGACAGATGGGAGCAATTTTAAGCGTTCTTTTTACGGAACAGTCAGTTATATGCCCGCACTTTTCGGATTAATGGGAGCCGCTGACGTGATCAGATATCTGAGCAAAAAAGACCGCAAGAAGCTTTCTGACAACCCACAATCCTAAAGAAAAAACTATCTTAGCACACTCAAGTAGAACCAACTGATGAACAAATTCTCACTTATAGCGGTCATTTCGACCATTTCACTTTTCTTCTTTGCTTCGTGTGATTCAACGAAGGGAAGCAACGAAGAAGACGACCAAGCGGACGTTACAGGAAATGTATCGATTGAAGACGCGCATTCTTTTTCCAATACCAATGAAATTCGCACAACACACATTGATTTGGAGCTCGATGTGAATTTCGATAACAAAACCATTTACGGTGTGGCGCGCCATACGATGGAGCAATTAAAGAACACCGATACCGCTATTTTTGATATCAACGGTCCTGAAATACAAAAAGTAACACTTGGTAAAAAAGGGCATGAAAAAGAAACCGATTTCATTATCGGAACCAAGAAGGAATTCATTGGTCAGCCATTGAGCATCAAAATCAACCGCGATACCAAGTACATCAATATTTATTACAAAACTACAGAAGACGCCGGAGCGTTGGATTGGTTGGATCCTTCACTGACAGCCGGAAAAAAACATCCTTATTTATATACACAAGGTCAAGCAATTCTTACACGTACCTGGATTCCTGTTCAAGGAACTCCAGCCAATCGCATCACCTATTCGGCTGATGTTACCGTTCCGAAAGATTTGATGGCCTTGATGAGTGCTTCCAATCCGAAAAAACGCTCCGAAGACGGCAAGTACCATTTCGAAATGAAACAACCGATTCCGGTTTACCTCATTGCTTTGGCTGTCGGAAACCTGGAATACCGATCATTAGGTAAAAACTGTGGTGTCTACTCAGAACCTGAAATGGTCGGAAAAGCGGCCTGGGAATTTGTCGATTTAAGTAAAATGATTACTGCAGCCGAAAACTTGTACGGTCCTTATAAATGGGAACAGTATGATGTAATCGTTCTTCCCTACTCGTTTCCGTTTGGTGGAATGGAAAATCCGCGATTAACGTTTGCGAGTCCAACACTGTTGGCTGGCGACCGAAGTGCTGTTTCTGTCATTGCGCATGAATTGGCCCATTCGTGGTCGGGGAATCTGGTTACCAACGCTACCTGGGACGATTTCTGGCTCAACGAAGGCTTTACGGTGTATTTCGAGAACCGTATCATGGAGGAATTGTACGGAAAAGAAACCGCCGACATGCTAGCCTTGATCGAATTTCAGGAATTGCAGTTAGAACTGGATAAGTTTGTGAAAAACGGTCAGGAAGAAGACACGCATTTAAAG
>JBILJP010000179.1:0-9890 GCA_044377135.1 Fluviicola sp. | reverse complement strand
TATTTCAATCAACACTTAAATGATTTTTACATTGGAATAAAAAATAGTGATGTACTATTCTTCATACTACAATTAGTTGTTCAATCTACTGTGTTTATCTTACTGAAACAAAAGAATTTATATGATTATTTAGGACACGTTTCATTCGTTTCTTGTTTGGGCGCCCTCCTCCTACTCTTTTTTCACATCGGACTTCATTGGTTGCAACAATTCGGAGTCAATATTGAACTGTTACAACCCTTTTGTTTCGGAGTTGTAGTAACTTTCATGTTTTTTGAACATAAACGAAGAGTGCGATTACTTCATCTTTCACCCGTATTAAGCATTACCTGGATTTTATTTCGAATCGGCATAGCTCCATTCGCTTTTAACCTTATAGTATTATGAAACCAACCATCATCATCACCGCTGCCAACGGATTCATCGGACAATCTCTTGTGCAGCACCTAAAAGACAACTATCGGGTTGTCGCGCTGGCTCGAACTCCACTGCCTTCCACCCCGGATGTAACGTATTACGTTTGGGATGGAAGAACGGTTGGTGCCTGGAAACACGAATTGGAAGGCGCGTTTGCTGTCATCAATCTTGCCGGAAAATCGGTGAATTGTCGTTACAATGACGCCAACAAAGCTGCCATCTATTCATCTCGCTTGGAAAGTACCCATGTCATCGGAAAAGCCATTCAGGAATGCACAGTAAAACCGAAAGCATGGCTCAACGCAGCCAGTGCAACCATTTATGCGCATTCGCTCGACAAACCGAATACTGAGGCAAATGGTGTTATCGGAAGCGGTTTTTCAGTAGATGTTTGCCAACAATGGGAAGCGGCATTCAATACGTATAACCATCTCGGAGTGCGACAGATTGCTTTGCGAACCGCCATTGTGCTCGGAAAAAAAGGTGGTGTAATGACTCCTTTCAAACGACTCGCTTATTTGGGAATGGGTGGAAAAATGGGGCCTGGAAATCAACAATTCAGCTGGATACACGAAACGGATCTTTGCAGAGCAGTAGAACATCTGCTATTGAATGAACATGCTTCAGGCGTTTACAATCTGGCGGCTCCCAATCCAATCCGAAATACGGTCTTTGCGGCAACGCTTCGCCGAAAACTACATGTTCCTTTCGGAATACCACAACCTGTATGGCTGTTGGAATTCGGTGCACGACTTATAAAAACCGAAACCGAATTGATTTTGAAAAGCCGTTATGTGATTCCCGAGCGATTGATACAAGAAGGATTTGTGTTTCATTTCCCTGAAATAGAAGGTTGTTTGGAAGATCTTGTCTGAGAAGTTTTAAGGATTCATTCTGTTATTTCTAACCAATAAATCCTTAACCGTTTCTAAAAAAGAGTAATTTTCATTCGAAATAAAGTAAAACCGAATGTGATTCGTCTTCCTTGGTATGGAAGAAGTAATTTACTTATCAATGACAGAACAAAAGCGATTTTCCATTAGTGATACGGTGCAACAATTTGGAAAAAAGCTGTTTGGTTTTATCCGCGGACGCGTTCAATCGAATGAAGATGCGGAAGATATTCTACAAGATGTCTGGTATCAATTCAGCAACTTGTCAGCTATCGACGAATTGGAAAACGTGAGTGCATGGCTTTACCGTGTTGCCCGCAACAAAGTCACCGACAAATACCGAAAAAAAACAACCGATGCGTTGGAAGATTATTCCTACGAAACCGAAGATGAATCTATTGGTTTTAAGGATATTCTACTGCTCGACGATTCCAACAACCCCGAATTGGCACTTTTCAAAGATCATTTCTGGAACCAACTGTTGATGGCACTCGACGAACTGCCCGAAAAACAACGCGAAGTGTTTGTGCTGAACGAATTGGAAGATTTTACGCTGCAAGAAATTGCCGATCAGACAGGCGAAAACCTCAAAACCGTGATTAGCCGAAAAGGGTATGCCACAAAGTATTTGCGAACGCGGTTAAACGATTTATACAACGAATTAAACGATTAAGATGATGAACAAAGGATTTAAAGGAAAGTCGAAATGGTTCTTTTACGGAATATTCTTCGTAGGATTGATTTTCGGATTGGGAGCAATTGTGATGTGGTTGTGGAATGCCATTCTACCTGATGTGATTTCAGCTGTCTCACCGATCAATTATTGGCAAGCACTTGGATTGTTAGTATTGAGTAAAATTTTGTTCGGCGGATTTGGGAAAGGGAAACACAATCGTGGCGGATCGCACTTCGGTCAAAAACAATTCCGCCAAAAATTCATGGACATGTCGGAAGAAGAACGTGCTGCTTTCAAAGACAAATGGAAAGAAAAATGTCGCTGAATACCTGATTTTAGATAAGATTCGGATATTTCCGGGTAAAGACCATCCAATTTACGGATGGTTTTTTTGTTTTCAATCGAGAATTGAAAAACCGGAGGAATTCAGACGAGAAAATTGTAAAATTTTAGCAGCCCCAGATAGATCAAAAAACCCCATTTTTACTGGCTTTCAGACTGGCTCACAAAAATATCACCATTCAATTAAAGTAAAAACACCACTCGACCGTCTTCCTAATAAAGCAATAACAATTTACAAACTAAACATTCGAAAAATGGCAACAACACTTTTAAAATCAATTCTTATCGGAGCCCTTACAGGAGCGATCCTTTTCTTTGCTCCCGGCTTTATCTTCGGACTATTTCTCACATTTCTGATCTTCAGATTGATGATTGGTCGCAGAATGCACCGGGGAAGATTTGGCGAATACCGATTAGCTTTTGCCGATAAAGTTCGCTCAATGAGTGAGGAAGAATATGCTCAATTTAAAAACAACGCACACACACATCACCGTCATTGCTGTTAAGCACAATTCAATAGTCAAGTATCACGCATTTAATCAAGAACGATGAAAAAAAGAACAAAAGTTATAACTGGCGTAGCTGCGGCGGCCATTACTTTCGGCACATTGATGGCAACCGTCGGACCAAGACATTTCGGTCGTCATTGCCACAGTCATGCAATGCATTGCGGTTATCAGCAAGATCATGGACACCACAATCATCACCCTGCAACACGCGGTGAACATTAAGTAAGAATAAAGGAACAACCAATAACAAACTCTTGTTGAGTTACAAAGCCGGAACTGATAGGAAACTACAGTTCCGGTTTTTTGTTTGCGTCTGATGGGAGGAAGAATTGCTACTATAGATAATATTGTAACATTTGGTTTGATTATTGTTATATAACACACAATCAAAACTTCCTGTTATGAACTTCTTCCTGCTCGTAGTTTCATTTTCTCTTGCCGTTGGTAAAGAAGATAAAGTGTACCAAAAAATCGAAAAGAGTTATGCAAAAGATCCTGAAAAAGGATATGTGCTTGCGAAACAATACCGCAAAAAAGACAACAGTTTGGCAGCTCCTTATTTTTTCGAATCACAATACTTTGAGCGTAAAGCCGGGCTAGTGAAAAAGACAGCCGATCAGGCATTGGCACTCGGAAACGCAGCTACAAACGGTGCTTCTTTTGAGAAAAAAGCGAGCGATAAAATCTTACTCAAAGCACAATGGGAAACCAAAAAAACTATTTTACATGACAAAATAGTAGCCTGTTTAACAAAGTTGAATACCGAAAACAACCAAAGTAAGTTTAAGCGCTTGAGCGATAAATCGATGGAATTATTCGGCGATCTTTCGGAAGAAATTGAACCCGTAGCTGAGAAAGATATCATCGTAGAGAAACAAACTAAACCTGTTCAAACAAATGAGATTGTTGTTTCGGCGAACCAAACGACTGCGTTTACTTCTATGTCCAGCATTGATTTCTCAAAGAAACCGACCGGAAAAGAGCGCATACAATCGGCTAATCAGGAAGAAGAAAAGAAGATGCTTGAAATGATCAACAAAGAGCGAATCAAGAAAAAACTAAAACCGCTGGTTCTGGATTCCAATCTGGTTTACGCTGCACGTTATCATGCTGCTGATATGGCAACAGAGAATTACTTCGACCACGATTCAAAAAACAACGTCAACGGCAAACTCACTACTTCCATGGGAGCATTCGAGCGCATTGCTATTTTTTACAGTTCTTTTGCCAATACAGAAAACATTGCCGTTGGAAATTCAACTGCCGATGGAGCCTACAATCAATGGTATTTTAGCCCGGGGCACTACGACAATATGTTCAACAGTTCGGCAACCAAAGTAGGGATTGGATTTGTGCAAAATCCGTCAAGTTCTTATGGCTCTTACTGGGTGTTTTGTACCGGAATGGATTAGCAATTTAATCAACAGTTCCAATTCATCTTTTCTGCAGTTAGATGGATTGAATTATCGTAACTAATGATAAACGCGATTTGGCTTTAACCGATGGTTGATTTGCATCTTGATCATCTCTAGCACCAATAGCTACGGCAAACAATGGTTTGTATCCATCAAGATTGAGTATTTCGCGGTATGCTGCAGATTGAATACCCTCCATTGGTGTAGAATCGATTTCCATACTCGCACAAGCACTTAAAAAAAATCCCAATGACAGGTATACTTGATGTTGCAGCCAAGATTTAATCTCCATTTCAGACTGAGACTTAACGAATTGATTGTAATATCCTACCGCTCCTTCGGGTAAATTTAGTCGAATTTGCTCCTCAAACGCTTCTAAATCATCTATGGAACTAAAAACAACCAGATGGCTTGCTTCATTGATTTTCTGCTCATTGAAATAGGAAACACTTGCCAATTTCTGTTTTATTATTTTGTCTGAAACAAAACTAAATTTCCACGGTTGGCTATTGATGGAAGAAGGACTTAATCTTACTATTTCTTTCAATTGCTCAATTTTTTCTTCCGAAATCTTAACAATTGAATTATACTTTTTGGTGGTGTATCTGCTATTCGCAAGGTCTAAGAATGTCATGTTTTTTACTATTAATTTAAACTATCATTTTTATAGTTGCAAAACTAATGATAGTAAACTACCTTCGCAATAACGGTCAAATTTGATAGTAACTTATGTATTGTATCAACAACAAGAAGTATCCATGTAGTACAAGCCTAACGATGAAGTATATAGGAGGGAAATGGAAAGCTGTGATTTTAATTCATTTAATGAAGAAAAAGCGATACAATGAATTAAGAAAAGAACTTACAGTAGTTACTGAGCGAACGTTGAGTTTACAATTGAAAGAATTGGAAGCAGACGGATTAATTTCTAGAACAGTTTATACCAACAAACCACCATTAAAAGTGGAATATGAACTGACCCCTTTTGGTGAAACACTGATTCCTTTGCTTATGGGAATAGCTCAATGGGGGAAAGAAACAGCGAATATTGACCAACGAATTAGCACCTTGAAATAACTGAGTTCAATCTAATTCAATTCCACAACGTGCCGGAACAGAAGTTTTTGTAATAGCGAACCGATCGTTATTTCACTGCCCCACCAATGCGAATCAATGCTTCCTGATTCAAAACGGTGAGTTTACGCGTGTGAACTTCAATCAATCCTTCTTCTTTGAATTCTTTCAGTAAACGAATCAACGTTTCAGTTGCTGTGCCTACAAAATTAGCCAGGTCTTCGCGCGACATGTTGATTGGATCTTCGCCGTAAACTTTTTGCAATAAAATCAAGGTAAACGCCAACCGTTCACGCACCGATTTTTGCGCCAGATTTGTAATGAATTGCGCACGATCACCCAATTCTTTCGACAATTCTTTCATGATCGTATTCCGCAAAGGCGTGTTGGTATCAATCATGCTCAAAAAGTCGTCTTTCCCAATGAAACAAATATTGGCATCTTCTAACGTAGTGGCAGATACTTTGTACGGATCGCCACTAAACATCGCTCTGAATCCGATTACATCGCCTTCTTTTGCAACATGAATGATTTGTTCTTTTCCTTCGTCACCGATGGTAAAAACTTTCACTTTTCCGTGATTCACACAATAAACGCCTCTCGGGAAACTACCTTCCAAAAAAATGGGTTGGTTCTTACGATACGAATTACAAACTTTGTGACAATTCAAATCTTCTACCTCATCGGAAGTAAGTTTACTGAATAGTCCGTCTCTACGCACACCACAGTGCTCGCACGAAATGTGCTTGTGGGATTTTTCTAACATTCTCTTTCGTATTGTTCGATATCTCAAATGTACTGCTTTAAGAGATGTCTTAAAACATGATTGTTGTCATTTTTATAACAAAATCACGTGTATAGCTTTGTATCATCAATAAAAGGCTATGCGGCAAACAAGCAATACAGCAAAATTCATCACCAAATACAATGTTCCCGGCCCGCGATACACCTCTTATCCAACCGTTCCGTATTGGAAAAAAGAACAATGGACAAGTGAGGATTGGCTGGCAACTGTGACGCAAAATCGACTGCATTTCAACACGAATACACTCAGTTTATACATTCATTTACCGTATTGTGATTCGTTGTGTACGTTTTGCGGATGTCACAAACACATCACCACCAATCATGCAGTGGAAGCTCCATACATTACAGCTGTTTTGGAAGAATGGCGCATTTTTCTGGCTTCATCTCACGAATCATTTGAATTGGAAGAAATTCACTTAGGCGGCGGAACTCCAACCTTTTTCTCACCTTCCGAGTTAAAACGACTGATTGTTGGAATTACCGAAACCGTTGCACTTTCACCCAATGCACAACTAGGTTTTGAAGCTCATCCGGGATCAACTTCAGATGAACATTTATCCGTTTTACATGATTTAGGATTCACACGTGTTAGTTTCGGAATTCAGGATTATGACCCGACAGTGCAAAAAGCCATTCACCGTGAACAGTCGTTTGAAAGTGTGGCCATTGTTCACCAAAAAGCCCGTGATTTGGGATATACTTCCATCAGTCACGATTTGGTTTTCGGTTTACCCAAACAACAATTGGAAGGATTCATCGAAACCGTCAACAAAACCATTTCGCTCCTACCCGATCGAATTTCATTGTACAGTTATGCACATGTTCCGTGGATTAAAGGCAACGGACAACGCGGTTTTAACGACGATGATTTGCCCACAGCGACTACAAAACGAGCCTTATACGAATCGGCTAAACAGTTGTTTTTGGAAGCCGGATACATTGAAATCGGAATGGATCATTTTGCACTTCCTACTGATGATTTGGCCATTGCAACGCATCAAAAAGCACTGCACCGCAATTTTATGGGGTATACAACCCAACAATCGCCCTTATTGATCGGATTGGGAATGTCGGCCATTTCAGATTCATGGTTTGGGTTCGCTCAAAATGAGAAAAAAATCAGTGATTACTTTCAGCGCATTGCTAAAGGCGAATTACCAATTACCCGCGGACATTTGCTCACCGAAGCCGATTTAGAGATTCGCACCCATATTTTGAATCTGATGTGTCGCTTTGAAACAACAGTTTCTGCAGATTCCACAATAGACTTCAATCAACTTTCCGATTTATTAAAACCGATGATTGAAGACGGTTTGGTGATCATCAACGATCGAACTGTTGCAGTAACCGAATCAGGAATTCCATTTGTGCGCAATTGCTGCATGGCGTTTGATGCGCATTTAAACGAACAACAACCCACAAAACCAACTTTTAGTCAAACGGTATGAGTGAAACCGCAACTTGTTTTCATTGCCACGACGAATTACCAACCGAAGTGATTCGTTTCGATCAACATTCCTTTTGCTGCAACGGTTGTAAAACCGTCTACGAATTGCTTTCTGCACATCAATTAGGCGCTTTTTATACGCAGGATATTCAAGCCGGGCAACGCCCCAATGTTACCCGGACAGAACAATTCGCCTTTTTAGATGACCCGATTTTACGTCAACAACTCATTGATTTCGAGGAAGGTGATTTGATTAGACTTACCTTGCATTTACCTCAAATACATTGCGCTTCGTGTATTTATTTGTTGGAACACTTACATAAATTACACGTCGGAATTGTTCAATCGTCGGTACATTTCACCAAACGCGAAGCAACCATCACCGTTCATACTGATAAAATCAAACTTTCAGAATTAGCGCAATTACTGAGTAAAATCGGCTATCAACCCAATTTTAACCGATCTGAAAATGCCAAACCAGGTCTAAATAAACGGCTTTTACTACAATTGGGATTTGCCGGTTTTGCGTTCGGAAGTATTATGCTGTGGAGCTTTCCCGAATACTTAGGATTAGACAAAACCTACCTTGGTTTCCGGCAACTGAGTGCTTATTTATCGCTGGCGGTTTCCATCCCTGTACTGTTTTATTCGGCTTCTGATTATTTCAGATCGGCAGTCGGAGCGTTGCGTTCGCGCAGTATGAACCTGGATGTCCCTATCGTTTTGGGAATCATCGCCTTGTATGTGCGCAGTACGGTGGCTATTTTTTCGGGTGAAGGTCCGGGTTATATGGATTCGTTTGCCGGATTTATCTTTTTCCTGCTTATCGGGAAATGGTTTCAGAGCAAAACCTATCAATGGTTGTCGTTTGACCGAGATTTCCGGTCGTACTTTCCAGTTGCTGTAGTCAAAATAAACGGCGAAGACGAACAATTGTGTTCCATTGAAAAACTGGAAACCGATGATCGCATTCGGATCAGAAACGAGGAAATTGTGCCTTGCGATAGCATTCTGTCAACCGACAAAGTCACCATCGATTACAGTTTTGTAACCGGAGAAGCAGACTGGGTTGAAAAAAAACGCGGCGATTTGATTTACGCCGGCGGAAAAGTGATTGGTAATGCCGCTGTGTTGAAAGTACACAAAACCACCTCCAGAAGTGCATTGACACAATTGTGGAACGGTCAGCACGATTCCAACTCGCAGCCATCGTTTCAAGGAAGGCAAGATCGCATTTCGCGTTACTTTATTTCGGTTGTATTGTTTCTGGCTTTTGGAGCAAGTATTGTTTGGTGGTTCATTGCCCCGCGTGAAATTCCTGAAATCGTTACGGCCATTCTGATTGTAGCTTGTCCTTGCGCTCTGGCACTTTCCGTTCCGTTTGTTTATGGAAACATGATCCGAAAACTAGGCCGTGTAGGTATGTACTTGCGCAACACCGCAATCATTGAACGCATGCAGCAATGTGATACCGTGGTGTTTGACAAAACGGGAACGCTAACACAACAAGACGAAAAAAAAGTTAGTTATGTTGGTACAACGCTTACCGAAGAAGAACGGAAACTCCTCTTTATTGCTACCAAAAACGCCCATCATCCGTATGCCAAAGTGATTCACGAATTACTCAAAACAATCGATAAATCAGATTTTCATACTGCAGAAATCATTGAATATCCGGGGCAAGGAATCGAAGTGAAAGGTCTTTTGAAATTGGGAAGCGCTTCATTTGTAGGAATTCCGGCAACTGATGAGCAAGAAGCTTGTTCCTATATAATGATCAAGGATGAATTAAAAGGAAAATTCCTGTTTCACTCCAGTATTCGTCAAGGGATGGAACAATTGGTTCAGGCATTGGGGAAACAACTAGAAATTCACGTAATCTCGGGCGATAAACCGCGCGATCAGGAGCAACTAAAAGCCTTTTTTCCGGTAAACACCCAATTCCATTTCAACAAACAACCGCTCGACAAGAAAAACTACATTGAAAGTTTGCAACAAAACGGGCACAGGGTAATGATGATTGGTGACGGTTTGAATGATGCAGGCGCCTTAAACGAAGCTTTTGTAGGAATTGCCCTTTCAGAAAACCTGGTGCGTTTTACGCCATCTTCTGATGTAATTCTGAAAGCTGAAAACCTGCGCTACCTGAACGAGTATTACAGATACATGGTACAAGGAAAAACGTTTTTGAAATGGTGTTTTGCTTTTTCACTGGTGTACAATCTTACAGGAATCGGATTTGCCGTTTCCGGACAATTAACACCCTTGATTGCAGCGATTTTGATGCCACTGAGTTCCATCACAGTCATT
>JBILJP010000178.1:0-9908 GCA_044377135.1 Fluviicola sp. | reverse complement strand
ATTGCACCAACTCCGGTGTTGAATGTTACAACAACGGATGCAGATTGTAATTCAGCTAACGGAGGAGCTTCTGTAGCCATTACCGAAGGTTTGAGTCCGTATGATATTTACTGGAGCAGTGGTTCTATCCAATCAAGTGTCACAAACCTGGCTTCCGGACAATACTTTTTATCGGTAACAGATGATAACGGTTGTCTTTCTACCCAATCTGTATTGATCGGAACCAACGGAATTACACAAACAGCAGCGGTTACGAATGTAAGTTGTGCCGGTGAAACTGATGGTGGTATCAACTTGACGGTTACCGGAGCAGTTGGATCATTGACCTATGCCTGGTCAAACGGCGCAACTACACAAGATTTGAGCAATATTACAGCCGGACCATATGAGGTTTCCGTTACAGACCAAGACGGATGTGTTTCTACATCCAGTTATGTAGTTACCGAACCACAGGCAATTATTGTAAACAACTTAACCACTATCCAGGCTTCTTGTGGTTCCAGTAACGGTGGTGCAACCATTCAGTATGTCGGTGGAACATTGCCGTATACGTACAGCTGGTTCAACGACCAAGGCACCAACCTGAATGTCACAACTGGTACACTTTCAAACGTGGCTGCCGGCATGTATACATCTGATGTAAGTGACGCACATGGCTGTACGTTGACAACCAATGTCTTGATCTCGAATACCAATGGACCTGTAATTGCTATTGATACAATAATTGCTTCTTCTTGTGCCAACGACGGTTCAATCGAATTGGTGAATATTTCCAACAACGCACAAACTTTTGTGTGGAGCAACGGAGCCAGCACTCAAAATATCTCTGGTTTAGCACCGGGAATCTATGTGGTTGAAGCTACGGGAGCGAATGGTTGTACAACTGTCTTAAGCGCTCAGGTAGACGCCGCTTTACCGATAGCGGTAGACATTTGTTTGGTAACCGTTGATACGAATACCAACACCAACCTTGTGGTTTGGGAAAAACCGGTTACGTTGGGTATCGAATCATTCAATATCTATCGCGAAACATCGCAAGCAGGATTGTACCAACTGATCGGAAACGTTCCGTATTCGGATGAATCGATTTACAACGACTTGGTGGCTTCGCCTTCAGTGCGTTCCTGGAGGTACAAAATTGCCTCGGTTGATGCCTGTGGCGTAGAATCGGAGATCAGCGAAAATCACAAAACCATTCACTTGGTAATCAACCTTGGTTTGGGAGCAGATATCAACTTATCTTGGGATAGTTACGAAGGATTTGTATTCCCTAATTTTGTGATCAAACGCCACACAGATGTGGATGGATGGACAACATTGACAACTATGCCAACCAACTTGTTTACCTACACGGATACACCGCCTACAACAGATGGTTTGGTGTATTTGGTAACAGTTGATCCGCCTGCAACTTGTACTTCTACCAGAAGTATGAATCAAGACTTTAACAGTGCGCGTTCCAACAAAGACAATCGTTTGCAAACTGCTAATGCCTCTTTGGATGAATTGTTGGCAGCGAATATGCAAGTGTATCCAAATCCAACAACCGGTGAGATTACACTTGAAAACTCAACCAGTCAAATTGTAACTGCTAATTTGTATGATGCAAGCGGACGTTTGCTTACTACGATTTCCGTTTCTCCGGGAACGATGCAAACCGATGTCAGCTTTTTAGATAGCGGAATGTACCAATTGGTTTTCAGTACAGGTCAAGCCAGAACGTCTCAAAAACTATCAGTTACTCATTAAATAATAGCTTATATTTGTTATAGAAGTGATCGTCTTATCCAGATAATCACTTCTATAATTGACGTTTAAAACTAACTATATGGTATATACATTTCATATTGATGATGCTTCAGGTCCTAAAGCAAAAGCCTTTTTGGAGTATATCAAAACACTAGATTTTATTCGTCTGGATGAACTAGAACCAACACTTTCTCAACAACAATTAGATGCCATAGAAGAAGCCCGCATTTCCATAAAACAAGATGGTACAAGTTCAACTTCGGAAGTAATGGAACGTTTGAAAAAAAAACATCCAAATGCCTTTGATTAATGGAAATAAAGTGGTCTAGGTTTGCGGAAGAAGATTTTGATCATAACATTTCATACCTGCTCTCAGAATGGAATCCACAAGTAGCGAAAGATTTTATTACAAAGACTGAACGGGTGTTATTTCTAATAGGTAAAACCCCAAAAGCATTTAAAAAGCACAAGGCAACTCAGGTACATATTGTTCCAATCACACAACAGATTACCCTTTTTTACGAGGTACGAAACAAAGAAATTCTTTTATTGCGGTTTTGGAACAATTACAAAAATCCAAGAAAGTTAACATTGAAATGATTTATGCGATTAATCCTCCTCTCTTTACTCCTCATACTGCTCACCGTTGCCTGCACCGCTACGAAAGAACGTAATGCTGTTTCAGAAAACAAACCTCCTAAAGAAAAATTGCTAAGCTATCGGGATACGATCGTAGAAACTGACAGTACGTTCGAGATTGGAAAAGCGTGTGCCGTCTTTTTCTCACCATCTGATGCTGAATTGGAACGTTTGAAAAAAGAAATCGGTGAAGAAGACTACTTTATCACGATGGATGATTACATGTGGTATTTCTCGGAATCAAATACCTTTTTAGACGAAAAAGGCCTCAAAACGATTACCACTTCCGAAAAAAGCGTACACGTTCATTTATTAAACGGAAGCATCAAAACGTTTTACCCGGGCGACACGACCATTGGTTGGTCACCGCTTTTGTTTGATGGTAAAAACACTATTAAGAAAACCGATTTAGTCAATATCCAACCGGATTACGATGCCCTTTTTAAGTAAGAATTAACACCGATTTATTCTACTTTGCCGTTTATACAAGGCTATTTCCACTACTTTTAGCGTCAAATAATTGGAATGAATACACCTCTTTTAGCAGAATTGTGTAAAACACCGGGCGCACCGGGTTTTGAAGAAGCCGTTCGTAAAGTCGTTTTGCGCGAATTGACCGGTTTATGCGATGAAATTACCATTGACAATATGGGCAATGTGTATGCCATTCGCAAAGGAACATCTGACAAACGTGTAATGGTTGGAGCTCACATGGACGAAATCGGTTTCATGGTGACCCACATCGACGACAAAGGTTTTATCCGGTTTACAACGTTAGGTGGTTTTGACCCCAAAACACTGACTGCTCAGCGTGTCATCATCCATGGAAAAGAAGATATTATCGGAGTAATGGCTTCCAAGCCCATTCACGTGATGACGCAGGATGAGCGCAACAAAGTGGCCAAGCTCTCAGATTATTTTATCGACACAGGTCTTTCTGCTGAAAAAGTGAAAGAATTGGTAACGATTGGCGATCCTGTAACCCGTGAACGTTCATTCATCGAAATGGGTGATTGCGTTAATTGTAAATCGCTCGATAATCGTTTGGCTGTTTTTATCCTGATTGAATTACTCAAAAACCTGAAAGGTCAAACTTTACCTTACGATTTGTACGCCGTTTTCACGGTTCAGGAAGAAGTCGGAATTCGCGGTGCAAATGTAGCTTCGTTGAAAATTCAGCCACACTTCGGGTTTGGTTTGGACACGACGATTGCGTTCGATTTACCTGGTGCCGCAGCGCATGAAATGATTACAAAACTAGGCGAAGGAACTGCCATTAAGATCATGGATGCTTCCACTATTTGCGATGCGCGAATGGTACGTTATATGAAGCAAGTGGCTGATCGCAATTCCATTAAGTGGCAACCCGAAATATTGACAGCCGGAGGAACCGATACCGCAGGAATTCAGCGTATGTCGGCCGGAGGTTCTATTGCCGGAGCAGTTTCCATTCCAACCAGACATTTGCACCAAGTCATCGAAATGGCACACAAAGACGATATTCAGGGAAGCATTGATTTGCTAACTGCGTGTATAAAAGAATTGAATCAATTTGACGAACAATTTTAAGCTATGAAAAAGACCGTAAAGCTCTACGGAGCATTATTTTTCTTGTTACTAATCGGCATTTCGTGTGCGGTTTCGTATGAAAAACCTGCTAAGAAAATCAAGTTAAAACCATACAGTGGCTACTCGATTTCGTTTTACAATGTAGAAAACCTCTTTGATACCATCAACGATCCCAACACGATCGATGAAGAGTTTTTACCCGATGGAAAATTGATGTGGAATACCGAGCGCTACACCAAAAAACTGAACCACATTGTAGAGGCGTTGACCTTGAATCAGACGGAAAACCCCATGATTATCGGTTTGGTGGAAATTGAAAATTACCGAGTATTAGCCGACCTGATCAAAACCGGTCGCTTTGCCCAAACAAAGTACCAAATTGCACACAAAGAATCTCCCGATGCGCGTGGTATTGATTGCGGGTTGTTGTACGACAGCGAACGCTTTAAACCGCTTGTAATTACCAATCTTGCTGTAACGCTTGATTCTGTTCCCGATTTTAAAACCCGCGATATCTTATATGTTCAGGGCGAAATGGCCGGTAAAAAGAAACTGCATATTTTCGTGAATCATTGGCCATCGCGCCGTGAAGGACAAAAAGAATCGGAGCACAAACGCATTCGTGCGGCTGAAGTGGCTCGCAAAAAAATCGATGAAATCCTGAAAAAAGATCCGAAAGCCAATATCATTTTGATGGGCGATTTGAACGATCATCCGAATGATATCAGCGTGGAACAAACCCTGAAAGCGAAACCAACTACTGATTTAAAAGCCGATTTGATCAACCTGTTATACGACGATCAATTGGCCGGAAAAGGAACCCACAACTTTAAAGGTGAATGGGGTGTGTTGGATCAATTCATTGTTTCTTCCACTTTCTACAACGGAAAAAAAGGTTTGGCTATTGATGGAAATGATGCCAAAATCGTTTATGAAGAAATCTTATTGTATACGGATAAAGCGGGACTTAAGAAACCAGGTACAACCTATGGTGGTTCCAACTATTATGGCGGTTACTCAGATCATTTGCCGATAACATTGAAGCTTAAATAAAGCAGATTGATCATTATATAGAAGTTGCTAATTAATCCGTTGCGCATGCGCAACTCCTTTGCGTACTTTGCAACTCTGCGTTGAACTAGTTTTACCGAAAAGTCGCAAAGTACGCAGAGATTTATTGCCGGCTAGCCAGCAATAAAATAAAATTTGCATTTGATGTGATTATTTCTCAAAATCCATTAAATGATATTTTATGTATATTCGTCTCAATGAAAACCATCTCGTTTACAACGGCCCAATATGTAAAAATTGATTACGAGCTCGCACCTGCGGTTTACCGTGTAGTAGCTTCGTTTTTGGATGTTGTGCTCTTACTCATCTACATGTTGATTGTAAGCTTGTTCATTGACGCGGCCCTTTTTCGTTTCGAGACACAAAACACCCACGAATTCATTACTGTTTTGCTTGTTCGTTTACCCTGGTTTTTTTACAGTCCGGTAATCGAATACCTCACCAACGGACGTTCACTTGGTAAATACATCATGGGAATCCGTGTGGTGAGAACCAATGGTGAAACGGCAGGTTTGCGTGAGTATTTTACCCGATGGATTTTCCGAGTTGTCGATATTTGGATCGGTGGATTCGGCTTTTTAGCCATTTTGCTGGCCGGAACAACCGAGAAACGTCAGCGATTGGGAGATATCATGGCCAATACGGTGGTGATTCGCACCAAAGACACGCAAATTTATTCGCTTCGTGACTTATTGAGTATCAAGAGTCAGGAAAACCACGAGCCGACCTATCCGGCGGTAATTCGTTTTTCAGACGAAGACATGTTATTGATTAAAAACACCATTATTCGCGTTCAGCGTTATCCGAACGATGCAAACAAGGCTTTTGCTATCGAGTTGGCCAATGAAACCGCTCAGTTGATCGGATTGCCTGAAACGCCTTCCAAACGAATGGAATTTCTAAAAACCGTGCTGCAAGATTACGTAGTGCTCACTCGCTAATTCATGGGAAAATTGGTTCTGGTTCCTACACCTGTAGGAAATTTGCAAGATATTACCTTGCGTGCATTAGACATGTTGCGTGAAGCAAACACCATTTACGCCGAAGACACCCGGGTAACAAGAAAATTGCTCAATCACTACGAAATACAGAAACAACTGATTCCGTTTCATGCGCACAACGAACATAAACAGTTGGAACGCACCTTGCAAACCATTCGTGAGAATGAAATCACCGTTTTGGTTTCTGACGCCGGCACACCCGGAATTTCGGACCCCGGATTTTTGGTGGTGCGTGCTTGCATTGAAAATGAACTGGATGTGACGTGTTTGCCCGGTGCCACGGCTTTTGTTCCTGCATTAGTGGCTAGTGGTTTTCCGTGCGATAGGTTTGTATTTGAAGGTTTTTTACCGCACAAAAAGGGTCGACAAACCAAATGGAAATCGTTTGTAGAGGAAGATCGTACAATCATACTCTATGAATCTCCACACCGCCTGGTGAAAGCGTTGGAGGAAATCAGCACGTTTTTGGGTCCGGATCGGATTGTATGCGTTGCCCGCGAAATCAGTAAGTTTTTTGAAGAATTCAAACGCGGAACAGCGACCGAAGTCTTGGAGCATTTCAAAAAAACACCACCGAAAGGGGAAATTGTATTGTTGATTAAAGGACTCTAACAAATGTTGGATTTTTGATGCTTGATGTTAGATTAGTCGAACTGAAAATCCGGGAAATTTAATTCAGATTGCAGAGTTATATCTTTACACTACATCCAATCAAAAATCAAGCATTCAACATCAAAAATCCATAAAATGGAAACAACCGCTTTTGTACTGACGAAAAAAGGAGATGCAACCTCAGCTTTCTCCTTGCAAACCGTTCAACTTCCCGATTTAAAAGAAAAACAAGTACGCATCAAGGTAGAAGCATTCGGCTTGAACTACGCTGATGTGATGGCACGTCGTGGATTGTACCGTGAAGCACCACCTATGCCCTGTGTGATCGGTTATGAAGTCGTAGGAATTGTGGAGGCTGTTGGCGCAACTGTCAATCAAGAATTGGTTGGAACGCGCGTTGTGGGATTTTGCCGTTTCGGAGGATATGCCCAACATGTCATAACAGAATCGCATGCTGTAGCAGCTATTGGCGAAATGGAAGCCGGAGAAGCATTGGCATTAGCCACTCAGTTTGTAACCGCTCATTACATGGTAGAACGCACGGCCAATGTGCAAGCAGGAGAGCGTATTTTGATTCACGCGGCTGCAGGTGGTGTAGGAACGGCATTGATTCAACTCTGTAAACGCAAAAATGCACTGGTTTGTGCGAAGATCGGTTCACGCAACAAAGAAAAAACAGTCCGTGATTTAGGTGCAGACGAAGTAGTGGTGTATTCAGAAAAACCATATGCTCAAAGTGTTCAAAATTGGCTGGGCACCGAACGTTTGGATGTGAGTTTTAATCCGGTTGCGGGTTCTACTTTCAAACACGATTTTTCATTGTTAGGAACCGGTGGTCGAATGGTACTTTTTGGCGGATCGGAACTTTCGGGCAAGCGTTGGGGCATTTTTTCGACCTTAAACTTTGTGCGCAAAATGGGTTTTATAATCCCAATCGGGTTAATGATGCGTTCAAAAGCGGTAATGGGAGTGAACATGTTAAAAGTAGCCGATTTTAAGCCGGAAGTACTCACACAATGTTTAACCGAAGTGGTTTCATTGGCGAAAAATGGTGACATAAAACCCATTGTAGGTGAGCGTTTTAAGCAAAATGACTTCGCTACTGCTCACAATCAGCTCGAAAGTGGCACAACAATTGGAAAACTAGCCGTATTTTGGAATCAATAATTGTATTTTTGCAGTATGAATAAACGAATGCTGACCGTTTTTCTGGGATTGTTTCTGTTGGTGGCTAGTTGTATTGAACACCGGCCAACGGATACCGTTTACACACCACCCAAGGAGGAAAAGAAGCAGGAAGTGAAACCCAAATGGAAAGGTTTGCGCGTTTATGAAGGTGTTGTTCCCTGTGCCGATTGTTCCGGAATTTACCAGCGTTTAGCTTTAAGAGGTGACTCTATCGGTGCGTTTCGATTAACGGAAATATTCCGTGACGCTACTGAAGACGGTGATGAAACAATTGTTACTACCGGTTCCTGGAAACGCTATTATTCAAAAAAACCATCCGAACCACGCACTATTTTCTACCTTTCAGAAGGCAATTTGAAAGATTCAACGCGTGTTCAACGCTATGAGGTACAAAATGGGCGCATTATCCAATTGGATTTAAACGGAAAACAGGTTGTTGCCGATTCCAATGGGAGATATGTGTTGAAATTGATCGAGAAATCGAAGTAAAATTGGTTGGAATTTTTGCAAAATTTCAGAAGCAAAATGGACAATTTGCAAAATTCCAAATTGCCCATTTGGCAAATTTGAAACATTGCTCGTGAAAATTTTACGTTGGCTCAATCAGAAAGTCTATTTTACCAGCCCTACAAAGCTTTTCCTTCTCCCAAACTTACTTCAACCCCAATTCCTTCAACTGCGCTTCATCAATCGCTGACGGAGCATCAATCATCGTATCTCTACCACTATTGTTTTTCGGGAAAGCAATGTAATCGCGAATAGAATCGGAACCACCCATTGTTGCTACCAAACGGTCTAACCCAAAAGCCAAACCTCCATGTGGCGGAGCACCAAATTCAAAGGCATTCATTAGGAAACCGAATTGCTCTTGTGCTTGTTCAGGAGTAAAGCCCAATAATTCAAACATACGTGCTTGCAACTCACGGTCGTGAATACGAATGGAACCTCCACCCAATTCAACGCCGTTCATAGCTAAGTCATACGCATTGGCACGCACTGCTCCCGGATTAGTAGCAATCAAGGCCATATCTTCCGGCTTCGGTGACGTAAACGGATGGTGCATGGCGTGGAAACGGTTGTGTTCTTCGTCCCATTCCAATAACGGGAAATCAAGTACCCACAATGGTGCAAATACATCCGGATTTCGTAAACCGAGTTGAGTTCCCATGTGTAAACGCAATTCGTTCATTTGCTTGCGCGCTTTATCAAGACCGCCACTCAATACCAATATCAAATCGCCGGCTTGTGCACCAGTAGCTTCAGCCCACGTTTTTAAATCGGCTTCGCTGTAAAATTTATCTACTGAACTTTTGAACGTACCATCAGCATTGCATTTCACATAAACCAACCCTTTGGCGCCAATTTGCGGACGTTTCACCCATTCGGTCAATTCATCCAATTGCTTGCGTGTGTACTCGGCAGCTCCCGGAACAGCAATTCCAATCACGGCTTCAGCATCGTCAAACACCTGGAAACCTTTATTCTGAGTCAATGCATTAAGATTGGCAAATTCCATCCCGAAACGAATATCGGGTTTGTCGGAACCGTATTTCTCCATCGCCTCGGCATACGTCATACGCGGGAAATCACCTTCAAAAGTCACACCACGAACGGTCGAAAACAAGTGTTTGATCAGTCCTTCAAACATGACCAAAATATCTTCTTGTTCCACAAATGCCATTTCGCAGTCAATTTGCGTAAACTCAGGTTGACGGTCGGCACGCAAATCTTCATCTCGGAAACACTTCACAATCTGGTAGTAACGGTCGAAACCGGAAACCATCAACAATTGTTTGAACGTTTGAGGAGATTGTGGTAACGCATAAAATTCACCTTGATTCATACGGCTTGGCACCACAAAATCGCGGGCACCTTCCGGAGTAGATTTAATCAAATAAGGCGTTTCAACATCCCAGAAACCTTGACTATCCATGTATTTACGGGTTTCCAAGGCAACTTGGTTACGCAAGCGCAATTTTTGTTGTACCGGATTACGACGCATATCCAGGTAACGGTATTGCATGCGCAACTCATCACCGCCATCCGTATCGTCTTCGATGGTAAACGGAGGCAATTTTG
>JBILJP010000177.1:0-9918 GCA_044377135.1 Fluviicola sp. | reverse complement strand
AGGGAATTGCAACCTCTGTGGGGAACCTGAACAAAGCAATGCCTTCATTGGATCGTATCAACGAAATTCTGAATACCGAAGAAACCATCGAACAGCAAGACGGAGCCATTCCGTTGACCACGTTTGACCACAGTATCGAGATTGATAACGTATGGTTTCGCTACAAAGATGAAATGGTGTTGCAGGATGTATCGTTTTCACTCAAGCGAGGTAAAACCATTGCTCTAGTCGGTGAATCGGGGAGTGGTAAATCTACGATTGCTGATTTGTTACCACGTTTTTACGATGTTACCCGGGGCGCTATTCGCATCGACGGGCACGATATCCGCACTTACCAGTTGGAAGATTTGCACAAACACATCGGGATTGTTTCGCAAGAATCCATTTTATTCAACGACACCGTGCGCAGCAACATTGCTTTTGGAATGGACGACGCACCGCTTGAAAAGATCATAGAAGCCGCCAAGATTGCGCACGCACACGAGTTCATTATCAACATGGAAAACGGGTATGATTCGGTGATTGGCGAGCGCGGCAACAAACTCTCGGGCGGACAAAAACAACGCCTCAGTATTGCACGCGCGATCATGAAAAATCCGTCTATCCTCATCCTCGACGAAGCTACTTCGGCCCTGGATACCGAAAGCGAAAAAATTGTGCAAGGCGCCTTGGATGAATTGATGAAAGACCGAACGTCATTGATCATCGCGCACCGATTAAGTACCGTAAAAAATGCCGATGAAATTCTGGTGCTTTCCAAAGGAAAAATCGCCGAGCGCGGCACGCATCAGGAGTTGTTGGATAAGAAAGGCTTGTACCACAATTTGTGTTCGTTGCAGGGGATACAAGGGTGATAATGGTTTTGCTTTTTGTCTATAGCATCAATTAGAGAAAAAGCATTGCTTTGAAGAAAAGTGCTTTTGTGTCATTCTAAAACCGCTTGTGAATCCGCCTTTCGGCGTACTGTGTTTTAAGGTCAAAAAGGGCAGAGCAATTGCTTTACTTTTTAGTAATAATCGTATTCCATTTAAAGCTCATATTTGTTCGACAGATTCTTAAATTTCTAACATGGTCAAATACATATTTATTGCGTTGATTTTACTATCATCTTGTGATAGTGAAGTCCATATTATAGATAATAATTTCACCATCAGTCGAATGTCTGGAACGACTTATAATGTATATTTTAATGATGTTGGGTTGCTTGAAAACGAACAAATTAAGAAAGTCTGCTGGAATAGTGATTTTATAATGATTTCTACCGAAGATGGCGATGTTATTTTGATTGAAAAACAAAAAGTTGCAAAGGATAATGCTTACACTGGTGCTGGTGTATCTTATGTGAACGGCAAGCGATTAAAAAAACTCAAATGCGATAATACGCTAACATTGAATGAGGATTAAAAAGAACCGCCCACGCACTGCAATTCCATGAAAATACCCAAATTCAACTACTCCTTTTTAGCTATTGTACTTTACACGGCATTGCTTTGTCGATCGGAACTGCATTATCTGGCCGAATTGATTGCAGACTTTGAACACAGTGACTTATCTCAAGTAGCGGCTTCTATCGGAATAGTTGTTCTCTTGAGCGGAATCATCATTTACCTGTTTTCTGAATTGGCCGGATGGATCGTTTTTGCGATTTATGGGATGTATGTGCTCTTTGATAGTTTGATAGGATTGTTTTCTGGAATAGTACAAACCGAGATAAGAGGAGATTCTTTGTACAATCCTGAATTTACAGGTGTTATGTATTTGGGGCTGTATTTTTTATTTATGATCGTTTCGATTACAGCGCTGTACTTTCTGTATCGATTTTTAGAAAACAATTATTCTTTCAAAAAGAAAAATTGGATTTATATTTCGCTGGCTGGATTGTTCTTGGCACTCACTTATACCTCTTTGATTGCTGAGGCCTGGGAACATCCGAATTGAGATACGACTCTCCATAATCCCCATACTCATTTTTCTTCTCCACATACCACAGTTTCACCAACAGCGGTTCTTTATCATAAATCACCCGATCGATGGCCATCAAAGTGTGTTCGTTTCGATCAATTTATAAAGCTACCTCAGATGAGGTTATCCCGCAGGGAGTGTTTTCAGAATGAAAATAGAATCAGGTAACGAAGATTCACCACCCATATTTCCATTTTTGGGCAATGCGCATAGCGGTTTCGAGCATGTAAGGCGACCACTCTTCAACGTTCCAGTCAGAATGTGCCAAACCCGATTGACTGAGCAGGGCAACCGCGTTTTCGTAATCGGTGGCATTTTCCAGAATAGCGGAAAGTTCCTGTTGTTGTGAAGCGAGGAGTGAATCTTCGGCCACCTCCGGATTTAAAATAAGAGGAGATTCAGGTCGAAAATTGTTGATCGAACCAACGGGATTGAAGGTTGAAACGATGCTCTTCATGCGTGTGAAATCGGCCTGAAATTGCTGTTTTTGCTGGCTGGTATCCAAGGCCGTGCCGAGTTGTTCCAATACGACGAACTTGAGGTTTGGGCAACGGGGAATGATTAATTGTAGCAATTCAAAAACGGCATCGGGAACAGCGTCGTCGTGGGTGTCGCGCCGGATGGTTCGTTGTGGTTCAAGGCGCGTTTGTTCCCAGCTTCCGCCTGAAATATGAATTTCCCGCACGCGGTGAAGCGGGTAGAGTGGCAGTAGTTCTGCTGCATCGAGGGAAAAATTGTGCAATTGACAATACAGGTTGTGCAGGTCGAGGATGATGAATCCGTTGATGGGTTCGATTAGTGCCTCAAGAAATTCACCGTGTCGTTTTACTTCTTCCAGCGAATACGAAAAGGCGAGATTTTCCAATCCGACCGGACATTGACAGGTATCCTGGATGCGTTTCAACCGATCAATTCCGAGGGCGAGTGTGCTTGCGTTGTAAGGAATGCCAATAGGTGCACCTTTGTGGAAATCTTCGCCGGTCATGAATCCGAAATGTTCGGTGATGTGGTCGAAGGTGAAATTACCGGATACTTTTTTCAGGTGATGGAGCCATTGTTCTTGTTCGGCGCTCCATTTCCCTGAAAACAGCGAGAAGAACACACCGTGACCGATGAGTCGGCCTTCTTTGCCAAAGGCAGTGAGCAATTCCACAAACCAATCGGGAATATTCCGCACTTTGTAAAGCGTGTCAAACGACCATTCAATGGCTTCAACTTCTTCTTGAATGAAAAGCGGAAGGGTAGCCTGCAACAACTGTTGATCTAAGTTACAAGCTACCGAAGCCAATATGCGGTTTTGTTCTTTCACAGCTGATTATCCCATGCCACACGCCGGACAATCATGGTGCATCGACGGCGTATCGTCTGTTTTTTTGGTTGTTTTTTCATACTTGTTCTTTTCACCTGATTTTACTTCATCGGGGTGACAAGAAGCGGTAAGTGCTGCAACGGAAGTTCCTACTGCAATGGCTTTTAAAAGCGAAGCTGAAAGTTTCATGACTTGTTTTGTTAGTGTGTCACAAGGAGCATGACACATTTCATGCCGTAATACTAACTATTCTTTGCATCCTTCGCGTCTTTACGTTCATTATTTTTTTCAACGCAACACTTGTGCTAATCGCATGTCGCCAATAGCTTTAGCGATGGCACAAGCTTCAGCGAAGGCGCAGAGAATACGCGAAGAGCGCAAAGTGTTTGCATTCATTCAACGTGTTAGATCTGATAAATAGGCTCTTAATATGGACAATACGGTTTACCCCATTCCGCAGGCAGCGCATTCAGAAGGGCAATTGGTTCCCGGTTCGCAATTTCCGTTATCGTTGCGCTGGTCAACTTTCGATTTCAGGTCTTCTTTTTCGCATGATGCACTTACGGTAGCAGCTCCTAATGTTACACCGATTGCGATGGCTTGTAATAATGATGTTGATAGTTTCATTTTTCCTCCAATTAAATGAATTAATGTGTTTGTCAAATGGATGATGGAAGTGAGTTCGAAAGGGTTGCATAAGACTGAAATACCAGAAAGGAGACAAATAGGTGAGACCTGTTATTTCCGTTAACTTTTTTTCAACGATACTTTCGGGGTAAATAAGTGGTACAGACACGTCTGTCATTCGCTTTAAATGATGTGCAGCTCGTCATTCGTTTGTGTGACAGCCTCAGGATGATTCGTGGGAAACAATGAAAGAAATAATATCCCGAACTCCGTTAACTAACAGACTAGCGTTACCTATTCTGAACTACACCAACTCAATAAATACTACACTTCCGTATTTTACGTTCTCATACCCGAACCTTTTTTTTACTTTTGAACCTCATTGTTTTGTTCATGAAATTACGTTTCTGTTTATTGATTGCTCTTTTGATTCAGGTTTCGGCTTGGTCACAGCGAAAATATGGTGATTCTGCGATCGCTACACCATGGGTGGGTATTCAATACGGTGGTAATTGGAGCAAGGCCGATTTGGGAGATCGTTACGGTTATTTTAACCACCTCGGCATGATGGCCGGTTACAAAACCAAGCGCAATTGGGTATATGGTTTAGACGGCAATTTTATGTTTGGAAGTCAGATCAGAATGACAGGATTGTTTGACGGATTGGCTGATAGTTACGGCAATATCACAGATGTGAACGGTGATGTTGCAAACATTTTGTTGTTTAGTCGCGGTTTCAATGTAAACCTGATGGTCGGAAAGGTATTTCCCGTATTGAGCTTAAATGAAAATTCGGGAATTTATGTTCACGGAGGTGTGGGCTATTTACAACACAAACTCCGCATTGAAAGCAATGATCAGGTGATTCCGAGTTTGGAACTGGATTACAAAAAAGGATACGACCGTTTTACTTCCGGCATCAACTTTCATGAGTTCATTGGTTATGCGTTCCTTGCCAATCAGGGAATCGTGAACTTCTACGGCGGATTTTACGCCCAACAAGGTTTGACCTATAACCGCCGTGACATCTTTTTTGATCGTCCCGATGAAGAAGTTCCCAAAGGTCAGCGCCTCGATGTGCAAATCGGATTTAAAGTGGGCTGGTTTATTCCAGTTTACCAGCGAAAACCAAAAGATTATTACTTCGATTGATGCGTCTGCTTTACGCAATTGGAATGGGAGGTTTGTACTGCTTAATGTGGTGCGCTTCTTTGTTCAATGCCAAAGCCCGAAAATGGATCATTGGTCGAAAAACACCCATTACGAGTTTTAACATTCCCGCAAACAAACAAACCGTTTGGTTTCACTGTGCTTCTTTGGGCGAATTCGATCAGGGTTTACCAGTGATGTTTGCTTACAAAGAACGCTTTCCGGATGCTTTTTTGATCGTCACGTTTTTCAGTCCTTCAGGAATGGAATTTTACGGAAAACGCACTCATTGTGTCGATTTGGCGTGTTATCTTCCGCTCGATACAGCGTCCAACGCCCGGAAATTCATAGCGCATTTCAAACCGAAAGACGTGTTTTTTGTGAAGTACGAATTTTGGTTCAACCATTTGTTGGCCGCTAAAAAATCGGGGGCACGTGTTTATGGTGTCAGCAGTTTGTTTCGCCCCACGCATCGGTTTTTCAAATGGTATGGTGGTTTTTTCAGATCTGCGTTGCGCTTGTTCGATCATTTTTATGTGCAAGACCAGCGCTCGAAAGATTTACTGGCTTCCATCGGAATTAACCAAACAACCCTTTCAGGAGACACGCGCTACGACCGTATGATCGCCGTTCGCGATAAAGGAGATACCAACGAGATTTTAGCCGATTTCACCGGTGAAAAACCGACCTTGATTTTGGGGAGTTCGTGGCCTGTAGATGAAGAATTGTTGTTGACGTCGTTGCTTGAATTACGTAAACGCATGCAAATCATCATTGCACCGCACGATATTTCCGAACAACACATTTCGGCTATTTCGGCCTTGTTTGGAAATGAGGTGATTCGTTACACCACTTATTCTTCTTCTCCTGAAAACCGAATTCTCATTTTAGACACCATCGGGCAATTGACCTCGGCATATCGGTATGCAACCATTGCGTATGTCGGTGGCGGATTTACGGGCAAATTGCACAACATTCTGGAGCCGGGAGCTTTCGGTATTCCGGTTGTTTTCGGACCAAAACACGAACGTTTTCCTGAAGCACAATTGTTTTTGGATCGGAAGGTTGCGCTCGAAATCACGAACTCCAATCAACTGCAAGGATTGATAGATCAGCTGTTGGAACGTAAAACGGAAATTGCTGAAGAGTTGCAACTCATTTTTGAGGAGAACAGCGGTGCAGCGAAGAAAGTGGTGGCGGGGATTATTACGGGTTGATTTCCATGGAATTTTCGCAGTTATTTTAGTTTAACTAAAACAGTGTTCGGGATATCCCGAACACCCAAACTCCCGAATTTCCAAATTTGGAAAGTTGAGAATTCGCAAATTTCATCCTGAAAATTCATCCTCATTTTTTCACAACAGCAACTTCCGCCATCCACTCAAACGCGCTCTGCACCGCATGATGCAAAATAGTACCATGATCTTCTTTCGGTAAATAGTTATACGAATAACGCACGTTTTTTTGTCCTGTTTTTTGGAGCGCTTTCCCGAGATTCTTCGCTCCACTCACCATTTCTTTTCCTTCAGCACCAACAGAAATGTAAACGTTCATAGGTGTTTCCGGAAACTTCAGCGGTTGTTTCAGCAATGATCCATTGTCCCACCAAAGGCTCGGACTCACGATGCAGTAATTTTGAAACAATTCCGGTTTTTTAAAGAGAACCTCGGTGGCAAATAATCCGGCAAGTGACTGACCGATCAGGGTTTTAATACCGTTGGTTTTGTAATGTTGCTCAATATACGGTTGCAGATCTTTCTCTATGTAAGACATAAATTTTTCTGACCCGCCGCCAATTGCATAAGTGTTCGGATAACCGTCCAACCACTCAGGCCAAACGGCAATCGGAGACGGTTTAAACGTCATGTCATGCTTGCGGTTGGTACTCACAATGCCTACCAAAATAGAAGGTTGCACGTATTCTACCCATGGAAAACTGTAAAATTGCACCAAGCCGGCGATGTGAATAAAATCTTCATCTACTGCGCCATCTAGTAAATAGATCACGGGATATTTCGTTGCCGAATCGGGATCGTAACCATCAGGTAAATAAATAT
Source organism: Fluviicola sp. (assembly GCA_044377135.1). GTDB lineage: Bacteria > Bacteroidota > Bacteroidia > Flavobacteriales_D > Crocinitomicaceae > Fluviicola. The sequence continues at coordinate 2,814 of JBILJP010000177.1, read as the reverse complement.
TTACTGTTTGTGTTTTTCCGAGTACGGCTGAAGGAACGCTATCAGTAAAACCAAGTGTGATGACCTCGTGTTGCGCGAATATTCGTGAGATTCCTATAAAGAGAAAAATAATTGGCAGAACCTGTTTCATGAACGTGAGTTATTGGTGAAAATGTGTTGTCGATTCAAATGTAGCAAAATCAGCAGTGCGTAGTTTCTGCAAGAGTCAAATACCGTAATAATCCCCAGTTATACGTCAAAAAAATGTGCTTACTTGCTGGTGAAATGCGAAAAACTGTATTTTTAGACTGAACAATAACTTCTATTTACACGCTATGACGAATTCAATTGTAAAAGTATCCATTTATCCCGCTGTGGGAATTGCACGGGTAGGCAATGCTCCTGCGGAAAACGATTCCGACTATTTTTTCGGTCCGGAAGTCACAGGCCAAGTTCCCAACCCGACTGGTGGATTTAAAAACACCAAAGGACAAGTAAAAAAACAAGCGGCCCGTTTCCGAATCTACGGCTATGATTCCGACGGAAATGTGGTGAAAGAAATCACAGCAGCCGATGGTCACATTCAATGGCGCGCTCACATTGCCAACCGCAAAGCAGGATGGTATATGTTTAACAATGCGCTCGATTTGGTGGGTGCAGCCATTCCTTCTTCGTTTCGAAATGCCGACGTCACAGACCGTTCGCAACTCATCATCGATCCGGGAAAAATTACCATTGGCGGTGTGTCTAAAAGCGGCGAACAATACCGTTTTGATAAAGGTTCGTTTATGGGGATTCCGGTTCCGTTGGGTGAATTGCGCACAGACAGCGAAGGTCGGTTGATTGTCTTAGGTGGCGACGGACATTCTGCGTCTTATACCAACGAACAAGCCATTACCTTTGCCAACAACGATACCTGGCACGATGATATTTCAGACGGACCGGTTTGGGCCACGGTGACTTTAGCAGACGGAACTGTTTTGGAAGCCGATCCGGCAATGGTAGCTGTTACACCACCCAATTTCGGACAAGGATTGTACGGCGCCGTGAGCATGTACGATGTGGTGTACAACATGAATGTTGAACAAGGTTGGGTTCCGAAACAGGAAGTACCCGATTTTTGGGAACACATTTATCCGATTTTCGACCGAATGACGCAAACTCAATGGGTGAATCACGGTTTCTTTATGGTGTTTGGTCAGAACTCACCTGCCGATTTCACCAAAGCCGATTTGGTAAACAAATTGAGTGATCCCGGTGAAGCTTCGGCCTCGTTGCGTCAACGGGTATTTGAGTGGTTCAGAGATCCGGCAAGCACCGAATACCGTCCGGCACAAGTACCACCGTTTTACGGTGACGGTTTTGGAGAATACACCAACATTGCGATCGTTGACCTTCCGGTAACCGCCACACAATATGAGTGGTTGCACCATTGGGCGAAAGGCAATTTCACCACCAATAAACCACCTGTTTACAAGGATCTTAACGAAGTTCCGTTGCAGGATCAACCGCACATGCTTACCAAAACCAATCTCGATGATTGTTTGGGCGGACCGTTTCACCCGGGAATAGAGCTCACCTGGCCAATGCGTGTTCCGCAAATGTGGAAAGAAGCCTATCGCTTGAATGTATTGCCCGAAGATGAGGCTCCGCAAGACAATTGGGGACCGCTGTTAAGTACCAACATTGCACTTGAAGCAGATGGTCCGTTGGCGGCAAGCGGTCCGGGTACCCTCACACGATGGCTGGGCGTTCCATGGCAAACCGATGAAGCTAGTTGTTTGTCTGGTTATGATCCGTCTACTTACCTTCCATTGCCTTCGTTTTGGGCAGCGCGCGTTCCGAATCAGGTGTTGAGTATGGATAGTTTCAAGCGCTTATCGCACGATGATGTGCCGACCGGACAACGGTTGAAGCATTTTGATTACCGGCAAGATTGGTTGCGCGATTTCGGAACCAGTTATACCAAGAAAATCAATTCCATGATCGCCAAATGGCATTATCTGGGCATTGTTACACAACAAGAATCGCCCGGATCAACTGCCGACGGTTTGTTACCTGAAACGTATTGGGTGGAAACCGGACGTCGTGATTTTGAAACCGTGGATCCGAGCTATGAACAAGTCGTTTATGCTGAAAACCTGACCAACGAGGCACCGGTAAGACCAGTTCTTCTAAGAACAGCCCCTGCGGCAGACAAGGCACGCAAACGCACACGTACAATTGTTCCGCGTGGCGAACGATAAACCGTTTTCCCCGAAGGAAGTTTATATCATTGGTGGCGGTCTCGCAGGGATCGCCACTGCTTTATCCTTGCACCAGCGAGGCATTACTGCAACAGTGCTTGAGGCGAATGCAACTCCCAAACGAAAAGTGGGCGAAACGCTTCCGCCGTCTGTTGCACCGGTATTGCACGTGTTGGGAATCAGTGAATTACTTGATCGCCCCGAACACCTTCACTGCTTTGGAAATACCTATCAGTGGGGCAATGAACAGTTACAGGAAAAACACTTTATCCAAAGTACGCTTGGTCATGGCTGGCATGTGCAGCGCGATGTGCTGGAAAACGATTTGCTTGATTTCGCACGCAAAAAGGGAATTAGCGTACTCACTGACCACAAATTGATGCAATTGAACCGACAACCCGATGAATCGTGGTTAATAACCCTAATGACTCCGACAGGTGAACAAATCATTCCGGCTGATTTTGTGGTTGATGCTACCGGTAGAAGCAGTAAAGTAGCCCGCTGTTTGGGAATTGAACGTAGGCTATTGGATGATTTGACAGGAACAATCGCTTATTTTTCGCTTCCGGAAACGACTGCGATAGCGCAA
>JBILJP010000563.1:0-2823 GCA_044377135.1 Fluviicola sp. | reverse complement strand
ATGAACCGCTTCCGGGTTGTTTGCTTTGTGCTTGCGCTTGTTGTTGCATACTCTGCAAACTTTCATTCAATAACAAAGCAAGGTTGTTGTAAGAAGTCATCACCAACTGCTGGTGCTGGCTCAACTCGCGTCGGCGATGCTCATCCATTTCGTCAATCATCAATCGGAAATTGGATTTAATCTCGTGCAATTCTTTGTCGATAAACGTTGCAATCTTCGGTTGACGTTTCGCCAAAGCCATCAAACTGTCTTCAACAACCTTTGTGTCATCAATAATACTTCGTTGTTTACGACCCAGTTTTCGGTAGGCTGGGTCCGTGTCGCGCACATCGGCAAACGCCTGCAAGTTGCTTTCCTGATCAAAACTCAAAGCCATTAGGTTTTCTAACAAAATGCGCAACAGACCCATGTCTTCTTCGTTTTGCTTTTTATTGGATTGCTCTTGTGCATTGTTCAATTGATCAGATAACTGCTTCATTCCGTCAGAAGCCTTTTGTTGGTTTTCACCGGCTTTAGATTTTTTCTCCTTTTGCAATTGCTCAGAAGCTTCTTTCATTTCCTGATCGATCGCATCCTGCTGTTCCTGGAAATCGCCTAACTCCATTGGCTTTTGCAAATCCTCATTCAGTTCTTTGAGTTCTTTCATGTCTTCTTTCAACTCATCAAACTTCTTATCTATTTCATCCTGTTTTTTAAGACCTTCTTCTTTCGATAATTTATTCTCCTGAATATCTTCCTTCAATTCTTTTTGCTCTTCCGCCAATTGATCCAATTCCTTTTCAATGTCATCAATCTTCTCATTCACTTGCAAACGTTTCAACATTTCCATTGTACGATCCAATTGCTTTTTCATCTCCTCAGAAGATTGATCCAATTCCTCCGATTCTTCTTTCAATTCATTTTGTTGATTATTCTGCAAGAGTTTCTCCAGTTCGTCCAACAACTTTTTAAGCTCGTCGTCCATCACTTCTTTCATCAACTCCTCAATCATTTCCTGTTGTTTCAACAATTCCTCGTCTACTTCAGAAAGCTGATTCTTTTCTTCCATGCTTTCGCTTAACTGCTCCTGCACATTTTCCAACTGTTCCTGCAATGATTGCTGATCTTGTTGCAATTGCTGAATTTGCTCCATGGTTTTAAAATCACCTTTTTTGTTGGCAAGTGATTTCTGCAGTTTATCAACATCTCGTTGAAACTTTTCTGCTTTTTTCATGATCTCGTCCAATTCGGCTTGTGCATCCTTTTGAATCTGATCACGCTTCTCATTCAAATCTTCCAAAGTAGGAAGTTCATAAACGAACGACTGCGATCTTGTAGACTTGGAACCATTCACACCATCGTTGTCAGAAACCACAAAATAATAGGTGATCTTATCTTCAACATCCAAATCTTCACGACTAAAATCGACGGCAAAACCGAATTTTTCGGAAGTACCCGAAACGCGTTGTACAGACATGCTGCGTTTGATTTCTTTTCCGGTTTTCTTCGTAATCACATAATGAAACGTAAGTGAGTTCAAACCGTAATCATCAGAAACCAAACCACCAAACGCTTTTACACCGGCACGCACACTGTCTGTTTCTTCGCTAACAATGATAGAAGGATAAGCGTCTTTTACAACCTTCAATTGAATAGTTGATGTATCAATCTTCGAAGTAACACTGTTCTTTAAAGCGAAACTCATTTCACCGGAAGAACGGTATTTACCAGAGAAAGCTACATCCGAAGAATTATACACACGCGTTGAATCGTGCCATGTAACAGCAATACTCTTCACGTTTTTAGCTGCTATACGCCAGTTGATTTGCGTCCCCTCAGGGATGTCCAAATCGGCAATATTCGAAACAATCTCGGGCTTTCTATTGAGGTATTTCGGGTAATTTAGTTCGGCAACCAACTTGCCTAAAGAAGATTTTCCGATCACATTGATATGAAAAGCATCTGAACCAACCTCTCCCGATTCAAAGTGAAAATCAGTAGACGTTTTCATGTTATCGAAGGTATAAGTCACCTCGTTTTTGCGCGTTTTCTTCATCAGGAAACGACCACGCTCTGAAACGATATACACTTTATCAGGAATTTCGCGACCACTAATTGTAGCCTTTACATCAACCGATTCGCCTTCATTCACCGCATTCAAATCACTTGATAAATGAAAGCTGAAAGGAGCGGGTTGTGCTTTTTCGTAATTCACAATACTGGAAGATCCTTCCACCAACAAAGCCGGCACAAAAACACCGATGCATAAGAATAGTAAAGCAACCGGAATTACAAACTTCAAATAACGGCGCGATTCTTCAAAACGAACAGCATCTACAAACGGAACCGCCGTTAACTCATTCGATCGCTGAGCGACACTTGCACGCAATAGTTCAAAACTTCTATCATCAGGATTGTGCGCTTCATTTAACTGAAGTGTATTGAGTAAACGATCAGAAATTCCAGGGAAAAACGATCCGATTATTCGCGCAGCCTGATAACGATTAATCCGCTTTCCAAACGAATACAAACGCAAAAGCGGTTTGATAAAGTAATTAAACAGAATGTACCCATTTCCGAGAACGAACGAAATCAAGAGGATAAATCGAATGGTTGAACTAAACTGTCCAAAATATTCGAGTGTACTTACCAACAACCACGAGCTCAACAGGAACCCAACAAATACCAAAACGCCTTTCAGCATTTCATTCTTATAATATTTGCGAATGAAGGCGTCAATCTGCTCTAATAGGCGATCAAAAGCTGACATAAAAAGATTCTTATTAAATACAACAACATACTAAGTTACAAAAGGACAATCGATTGAACACTACGAAATCTGTT
>JBILJP010000176.1:0-9925 GCA_044377135.1 Fluviicola sp. | reverse complement strand
GCCATTTACAGTTGGTTCAAGGCGAAAAACAAGCGTTTGGCTTTCAAAAGATTGTCGTTGGCAGTAAAAATTCAAGTGGTGTTGGTTGGCTTGGTTTTCCTTTCGTTGCTTGGCTTTAGCATCGGAAGCGGCACCTTTGTGAAAAACCAATATGCGCAGTATACCGATGATGTAATTCGCGAAAAACTGCAATCGGTTGGAACGGTTGGAAAATTGCGTTTGGGTAATTTTGTGGACATCAACGATACTTCCAATAGCGGTGAGCTGGAATATTACCTGCGCAACTGGTCGCAGATTTTTGTTACAGACGTGAATGTTTACGACATCCGCGGACAGCTCATCGGTTCTTCGCGACCGAAAATTTACAACATCGGTTTGCTTAGCGAGCAGATGAATCCGTTGGCGCGAAAAGCGCTCATGTACGATAAAAAGAGCGAATACATTCACCAGGAGCGGATTGGATCGTTGAAATACCTTTCGGGCTACATTCCGTTCTTCAACGATGAAGGTAAACTGATTGCGTACCTCAACATTCAGCATTTCGATCAGCAAAACGAATTTGAAAGCCAAATCCAGCACTTTTTGGTGGCGATCATTAATGTATTTATGATTCTGCTAGCCCTTTCCATTGTGGGTGCCATTTTGGTTTCCAACTGGCTTACTTCGCCTTTGCGGATGATTCAACGCAGTTTCTCGAGCATGGAATTGGGTAAAAACAATCAGGCGATCGATTACCAAAGTAATGATGAGCTGGGCGATTTGGTGCGCGAATACAATCAGAAATTGGTTGATTTGGAAACCGCCGCCGTTCAATTAGCACAAAGTGAGCGTGAAAGTGCCTGGCGCGAAATGGCCAAGCAGGTGGCGCATGAGATCAAGAATCCGCTTACGCCGATGAAACTTTCCATTCAGCAATTGCAGCGTGTTTTTGATCCGAATGATCCGCAATCGAAACAAAAAATCGATCGGGTGGCACAATCCATCATTGAGCAAATTGATGCGCTTACTTCCATTGCAAACGCGTTTGCCAACTTTGCCAAAATGCCCCAGCCTGTTGTTGAAAAACTCGAATTCAGGGCATTTTTGGAATCGATCGTTGCGGTTTTTGAATCGCAGGAAAGTTGCAAAGTGAGTTTAACCGCCGTGCAGGAAGCCATTTACGTTGAGGGCGACAAGGAAATGTTGTTGCGCGTGATCAACAACCTGATTACAAACGGCATTCAAGCCATTCCAAACGATCGGAAAGGAAATGTGAGCATTCTCTTAACGGCTGATGATGCGACTGTTTCAGTGACCATTACCGACAACGGATGCGGCATTCCGGAAGAACAATTGTCGACCATTTTCGAGCCGTATTTCACCACAAAATCTACCGGAACCGGTCTTGGACTTGCCATGGTAAAACAAATTGTAGAAGGCCATTACGGCACCATTGAGGTAAAACAAACCAGTGAAGCCGGAACGACCATGGTGTTGCAATTTCCTCGGGTTTCGTAAACTGTTCCCGAACTATGGTTAGTTGGAATTAGCGAATTTCTCCACCCGCTTCAAATCCTTTTTCAGGAATCATGAAGCTCAGTTTTCCTTCTTCGTTTTCGGCCATTAAGATCATTCCCTGCGATTCTACACCACGAATTTTACGCGGAGCCAGATTCATCAACACTGCAACTGTTTTTCCGATCACTTCCTCTGGCGCGTAATGCTCAGCTATTCCGGAAACAATGGTGCGTGTATCCAAACCGGTATTTACGGTCAGTTGCAGCAATTTATCGGCTTTCGGTACACGAATGGCGTCTACAATCGTTCCCAAACGGATATCCATTTTGGTAAAATCATCAAAAGACGTTTCTTCTTTTTGCGGAGGAAAATTGCTTACTGCAGGCTGAGATGCGTGCAAGAATTCAACTTCGCGCGCCACAAACTCATCGTCTATTTTTGGGAACAAGATGGTCGGCGGAAGCGTTTGATGCCCTGCTGAAACAAGTAAACCGCCTGCAGCATCCCAATCTTGCGCTTCAATGTTCATAAAGGCACGCAGTTTCGCAGCGGTTTCCGGCAAGAACGGATCCAATACCAAGCCAAGGTTTGCGGTAATTTGTAACGCAATGTGCATGATGGTTTCTACGCGTTTCGGGTCGGTTTTCACCAATTTCCACGGTTCGTTATCTGCCAGGTATTTATTCCCGATACGTGCCAATTGCATGGCTTCGGCTTGCGCGTCGCGTAGTTTGTATTGGTAAACCAATTGGGCAATTCGCTGTGGAATGGCTAACATATCGGTCAAAACGGCTTGATCTGCCTTGGTTAAATCACCACATGCAGGAACTGTTCCTTCATAATATTTTTGGGTCAACACCAATGCACGGTTCACAAAATTGCCCAGAATGTCGGCCAATTCATTGTTTACCCGAGCCTGGTATTCTTTCCAGGTAAATTCAGCGTCTTTGGTTTCGGGAGCGATGCACGTTAGGGTGTATTTCAACTCATCGATTTTGTCGGGGTAACGCTCTAAGTATTCGTGCAACCACACCGCCCAATTGCGCGAAGTAGAGAATTTATCGCCTTCGAGGTTCAGAAATTCGTAGGCAGGAACGTTATCCGGCAAGATAAAATCGCCGTGATCTTTCAATAAAATCGGGAAAATGATAGCATGGAAAACAATGTTGTCTTTCCCGATGAAATGCACCAGTTTTCGGTCGTTGGTTCCGTCGGTTACCCAATAGTCTTTCCAATCTTTTCCGTTGTCGAGTGCCCATTGTTTCGTCGCTGAAATGTAACCGATAGGCGCATCAAGCCATACGTACAATACTTTTCCGTCGGCACCCGGAAGCGGAACAGGAACACCCCAATCCAAATCGCGGGTCATGGCACGCGGATGCAAACCGCCGTCAATCCACGACATACACTGACCGATTACCTGATTTCGCCATGTTTTCGGATCGTGTTGTTGTTTTCCGTCCAAGATTCCTTCTTTGATCCACGGGCGCAACCATTCTTCGTGACGATCCATTGGCAAAAACCAGTGAGAAGTGGTTCTGAGAACAGGCGATTTTCCGCTTAAAGTAGAAACAGGGTTTTTCAAATCGGTCGGACTCAAATCTGAACCGCATTTTTCGCACTGATCACCATACGCATTGGGGTTTTGGCAATTCGGGCACTCACCTGTAATGTAGCGATCGGCCAAAAATTGCTGAAAATCTTCGTCGTAATACTGCTCGGTGGTTTCCTGAATAAATTTGCCTTTAGCTTCCAGCACTTTGAAAAATTCTTGTGCGGTTTCGTGGTGCAAAGGCTCGGAAGTACGGTGAAAAATATCGAATGAAATGTCGAATTGACGGAAAGAATCGCCAATGATTTTGTTGTATTTGTCTACAATTTCTTGTGGTGTAATGCCTTCTTTTTTAGCACGAAGTGTGATGGCAGCACCGTGTTCGTCGGAACCGCAAATAAAGGCTACATCGTGTCCGTTTTTACGCAAAAAGCGCACGAAAATATCGGCTGGAAGGTACACACCGGCAACATGTCCGAGGTGTAAAGGTCCGTTGGCGTAGGGCAATGCTGCCGTGACAGTATATTTGGCTTTACTCATGATTCTGAACTATAGCGCAAAATTAGCAGGAAAAACGGAAGAAAAGACCTGTAAATGATCCTGAATGGTTGGATTTGGGTAAACATTGGTTTATAACCGATTGGAGTGCATCTAAGTTGAACCGTCCATTATTTTCACCAACAACCATTTTCCGTTTCTTCGTTGGAACACAAATTCTTCATGAATCCCGTTATCGATACCAGTAAATTTTACCCAGGTTGTGTCTTTTTTGGTTTGAATGATTCGTTCATAAGCATCAAATTGACGCTTTGCCAACGAATCATGATAGGTTAAATCGAGGATATAATAATCGAGTGAATCAATTGGTTGATTGACCATTTCATAATTCAATTCTTCCAGCGGAATGAGATAATTATCCAGCGGAAACAAAACCCTACTTCGCTGAAAAATAGAATCAGTATTGAATTGATCGAAGAATACCTGAAATGATTCGGGTTGTTGTTTTGTGGTACTGACCGCGGTTGGTTTTCTTGATCGGTCGCACGAAAGAAACAAGAAGGTTAAAAAGCAATAGATTCCCGTTTTGACACTCATTTTTGAACAGGTATTTCGTTATTCCATTGTGAACAATGGTCAAAAGTACGTAAATGTAAGATTCACTTTTTTATAGAGGCGTTTTTAATGCTTAAAGCGAAACCTTAAAACCAAGTCCAACTATTTAATGATTTTGGCGATTTTGTTTAATAATGATTTTACTATTTAAGTTTTTGGCTTATTTACTTAAATAACGGTATCTTTATTTAAGTAAATTGAATAATATGGAATCATTCAAATCAGGAATGTATATCAATCAGGGCTACTACAAAAGTTTTCAGCCGACTACAATCAATCGTGATTGGAAGATAACCAGTATGGAAATTATTGGGTTATTGAGTAAAGCAGACAGGCAATTGGGAAGATTGGATATGTATTCAGAATACGTAAACATTGATTTATTTATTCGAATGCATATTGCGAAGGAAGCAACGCAATCTTCTAAAATAGAAGGCACGCAAACCAATATGGAAGAAGCGTTCTTGAACAAGGATGAAATTGCAACTGAAAAAAGAGATGATTGGGAGGAAGTACAAAACTATATTGGCGCCATGAATGAAGCCGTAAGGTTGTTACAAACGCTTCCATTTTCTTCAAGGTTAATTAAGCAAACGCATAAAATATTGTTGCAAGGTGTTCGTGGAACGAACAAACTTCCGGGTGAATATCGGCTTTCGCAGAACTGGATTGGGGGAGCAACAATTAACGACGCTGTTTTTGTACCGCCAACGCATACAAGTATAGGTGAGTTAATGTCAGACGTGGAACGGTTTGCCAATGATGAATTAAATCCATTGCCCGATTTACTGAAGATAGCGATTATTCATTACCAATTTGAGACAATTCACCCATTTTTAGACGGAAATGGTCGAGTTGGCAGATTATTAATAACACTTTATTTGGTAGGCAAAGGTATTTTAAAACAGCCCATTCTTTATTTATCTGATTTTTTCGAAAAGAACAGACTTCTTTACTATGACAATTTGATGCGAGCAAGAACGCACAATGATTTGAATCAATGGCTTAAGTTTTTCCTTACTGGCATCATAGAAACCGCAAAAAAAGGAGTTGCCACGTTCGATGGAATCATGCAATTACAGCGAAATATGGAGTTAAAGATTAAGGGATTGGGAAATAGAAGTGCAGATGCCAAAAAGATTATTGATTATTTGTACACTCAACCTGTGATTGAAGTGAATAAAGTAGAGGAATTAATAAAAAAATCAAATGTTACTGCGTATAAGTTATTGGCCAGTTTGGAAAGTCTGGAAATTCTGACAGAAATATCCGGCGCTCAACGCAATAAGTTGTACGCTTTTAAAGCATATTTGAATCTATTTATGAATGATTAGAAACGCTAAAAACTGCAGTTTGAAGTTCATTTGACCAATATCCCCTAAAAGAGCGAATGGCACAGAAACTAGCGTCTCCATACCATTCGCATTCAACCTAACCACCTAAATCATAAGTAGATATTCAACTATCTTGCCAAAATTGCCTGTGTCAGGTTTTTTGGTGATATGATTTGCGTTTTTTAACAGGCGCGAGATGCGTTCCGCGATTACGGTTTTTGTACAACGTAATTCTCCATCACCAATACGTCCAATGCGCTTTCTGTAAATAGATCCACCGCTTGCTGGGGCGTTTCTACAATGGGCATTCCTTTTTTGTTGAAACTCGTATTCAACAATACCGGAATTTGAGTGATGCGGCCGAATGCTTCAATCAATGCATAAAATGCCGGATTCCATTGCGAATCGACTGTTTGAACGCGCGCTGTGCCGTTGACATGCGTTACATTTTTGAGTTGTTCCAGGTATTCCGGGCGAGTTTTGTCGACCAAAATCATATACGGACTTTCTCTACCTGAAACAAAAAATTCGGGGGCTGTTGCCGGTAAAGTTGCAGGAGCAAAAGGTCTGAAATCTTCTCGAAACTTGATGTTGGCGTTGATGTGATCACCTATTCCTTCAATACCGGGATGTGCCAAAATACTGCGGTGGCCCAATGCGCGCGGACCAAATTCCGAAGCTCCCTGGAACCAACCAACGGTTTTTCCTTCGGCTAACAATTGGGCTGTTATTGCGATCATTTCTTCACATGAACGTTTTGTATAGGAAAGCCCCGTATTTTCAAGTACTTGTTCAATTTCTTCAGAAGAATAGGTAATGCCAAAACACGTATTTCCGTCATGCGGTATCTTGGGTTGATTGAGCACTTCAAGCCAGCCGTAAAACGCACAACCGAGTGCCAAACCGTTATCACCCGCGGCGGGTTCCATGTAAAGGTTTTCTACCACTTTGTTTTCCAACAATTGTGCATTGGCAACGGCATTCAACGCTACACCGCCCGAATAACAGATATTGTGGTGTGGAAATTGAATCAAGCGTTCGCGAAAACATGCCATAACGGCTTGTTCCACTTGCTGTTGCGCCCACCATGCCACATTGGCATAATACTGAAAATGTGTCTTGAAATGTTCGTATCCGCCTGAAGGCTGGGTAAGTTGTGTTTTCCAACCGTCCAGCACAAAGAGTCTTCCGTTTTCAATGGAAAATGCTTTCATATTGAATTGATGTGCTTTTCCATAAGGAGCCAACCCCATAAGTTTGCCCACATCGTCGAGGTTTCCGAAAACGTAATGGCTTACGGCGGCGTAAAATCCGCCAATGGAATGTTGGGTGGTCGAAAGGCGAATGGCGTGTCCGTTACCCGCAACTACAGGACTGAAATCTTTGTACAAAGCCCGCACTTTTTGTCCGTCGAAGTGATAAAAACTGTCTTTTTCGCACCATAATTGCTCGTGGTGGTGGCTTTTTACATCGTCGGGTAAAACGGTGGTTTCACTGATATCAGTGCATTGGTCAAACGGACTGCCGCAACCGTCGATGACCATGATGTTACAGGTGTCAAAATTGCATGTTCCGGCAGCACTGTAAGCGTGTGCAAGCTGATGGGAAATATTCACCAAAGGTGGTTTTTCGGAATCATCAAACAACCGTTGACCCATGAATCGGTTGCGGTCGGGAATGTCAAAATTGGCACATTGCACCACCACCGCTACATCTTTCAATGAAATACCGGCCGCTTCTAAGCAGTATGAAATAGCAGTAGAATCGTTTCCGCCGTCGTGTTTTCGTCGTGTAAGTCGTTCTTTTTCAATGGCTACGCACACTTTTCCGTCTTTGAGTAAAACGGCCGATCCGTTGTGCGAAAGTCCGGTGCCAAGCACATATATAGGTTGTTGCATGAAATCATGATTGGTTTGCAGAGCAAAGAAGCAAAAAAAGTTGAAGCCGGATGAAGTAGAAGGAGGATTAATTGGCAATGATATCCCAGAAAGATCGTGGTTTGGCATCCCGGTTTACTTCTACACCGTTTTCTTGGAGGCAATTTACCAGTTTTCTGAGCGAATCTGCATTGATGGCCATCCCGTAAGCGGGTACGATGATGGTTCGTGTGAGGGGTTTGATCGTATGACCACGCGACGATTCTACGGTAAGGTAAATTTCTAGATTGCAGAACAAAGCCTGTGTTTCATAGTGGTAAGAAATTCGTTCAAGTGGCAGGGTCAGCGATTTGTTTTTGCGTTTGGAAATGATGTGAAGGGTTTTGTTTTCGGCATCTAAATGGATTTCTTTCGGAACTTTTCGGCGGTAAATCCAGATTGGCGAGAAAACAATCAATGTAATTACGGTGCAGAATAGAAGATGCTCCACTCTTTGTGTGTATTTCAAGTGACCTTCCCCATAAATAAGTCCTCTAAGATGAAAAGTAGAAATCATATAAAGCATCAGGATTGCTGATACCAATATGATTAGAAGCACCACGAAGTCCGATTTTTTGGATTTGATCTGGAGAGACGGGGGTTGGGGCATGTTTTTTTGAGATGAAATTAATGAAATGAAAGGAAACGAGATAGGATCAGGAGTATGAAAATTGGAAGTGATGTCGCAGTTTTTCAACCGGTTTTCCGAAATGATTTTCGGGAATTCCCGAATTTGGAAATTTTAGTGTTCGCAATTTTGCGAACACTAAAATCTAAAATTATTGATAATCAGAAGATTAAACAACTAACTGTTTCGGATTTTTCATCACACAACATATGTTATCTCATGTGCTTCCCATGCTTTTGGAACTTCCAGCTTATTGATCATTCGCTCAACAGCTGCGGTCGGAATTGGAAAATCGCGATTGTTATTTTGCGCCATCAGTTTTTTGTAAGGAACTTCCAAATAAACAATCCGAATGCGTGGATGATAGAGCGAAAACAAATCGATGAGTTGCGAGCGCATTTGAGCTGTAATATTGGTGGCGTTCCACACAAAATTTTTCTTTTTGCGCAGGTATTCACGTGCTGTTTCTTTCGCTTCCTGGATAATACGGCCGTTTCCTTGCGCATCATTGTGATCTACTTTGGTTTTTCGCCGCAGTTCATCCAGTGAAATCACAGCGTAATCTGCAAGTTGTTTCTTGATGTAATAATCTTTTCCGCTTCCCGCAATTCCCGAAAGGAGCACTACTTCCGACGAAGTATCATCGAACGGTTCATAATCGGCTGACTGTTCTTCTTTTCTGAAGTAAGAAAACCGCGATAAATCGCTCGGAAACGTTTTTGGCGCACCGTAACAACCTTGTTCGATGCACAACTCGCGAAACAACTCTATGCGGTAGAGCAATTCTGCCTGATCAGCACAAATTCTGCCCAATACATCTGCTTTTGCCAGCATTACCAACAAACGGGTGTTGACCTCAAAACTGGATCTCAACAGGTATTTTACCGGTTCTTCTTTCTGAAAAACCCAAAGCGGTAAACCGTGATAACGTACCAAACCAACAATCGCTTCGCGGATGGCAAATGGCGTTTCTATTTCACGGTACAAAATACCGCGCGTGGTTTGTGCGCCTTTTTTAGCATGACCCGGAGAAACAATTTCACCGTTTTCATCCAGTTGGGTGGTCGAACGTTTTTCCACATCGTGAAGCAATGCGGCCGCCATCAGTAGGTGTTGTTCCTGTTCGGAAAGCAACCCGAATTCAGGTAATTGCTGCAACGCATCCATCACCATTCGGGTATGAATTGCCACGTCGCCTTCAGCATGATGCACCGGACTTTGGGGAACGCCTTCCATATCGCGTACCCATGAGAATTGTTGTAGCGTTTCCCAATCGTAACTTGAACTAATCTTCCACATGGCGCTCGGTTTTAAGTGAGGCACGTTTCCAATTACGGATCCAATGCTCGTCTGTTTTTACATGACCTTTACGAACGTACTTCATTACGTTTTGCTGAAAATCAGTCACGTCGTATTCGTCGAGGTTTCGTGTCACAATTCCTTCCATGGTACACGGCTGAAGCGTTTGTGTGTCGATGGAACCAAATGTGCTTGGTTGATGAACCAACGCCAAGATTTCGTTTTCGAATTGCTGACGATCCGAAAAGTCGGCTTGTAGCGCTAATTGCGGTACGGTTGGGAAATCGAAGCAATTGGCAATAAAAACGGTTTCTTCCCACGATAACCATTTGTCGAGCATCCTCACGCCAAACACATAATAATGTTCTTCGATTTCGGGGTAAATGATCGAATGGATGGCATAGAGATTTTCGCCAAAGAGTTCATAATCGCCCAAATCATTCTTGAGCAGGTTCCATTTTTCACGCAAAGCACGCGTCCACGGTGAAACGGTTGGAGCCGCATGTGAACGGGCAAAAACACCGTATTGACTCAGACAATTGTTTTCACCGTCGAGTTTTTCGGTATGGATAACGGTTTTTAAGCG
>JBILJP010000527.1:0-2829 GCA_044377135.1 Fluviicola sp. | reverse complement strand
AAAAAGAACAAAGCTTCGCAGAAACAGATTGATGATTTATTGCATAATCAGCACGAAGTAACGATCAACGCCATGATTGATGGCCAGGAAAATGAACGCACAAGAATTGCCGGTGAGGTGCATGACAAACTGGGCGGAATCCTTTCTACAGTGAAGCTCTATTTCAAATCGATGGATAAAGAAATTGATAATCTCAAGGCCGAAAACATCAAGCAATTTGAAATGGCCAATACACTTTTGGATGAAGCATGTAATGAAGTTCGTAAAATAGCTCACGACCTATCCACCAACCTGCTTGCAAAAATGGGCTTGTTTGCCGCCGTTTCAGATTTGAAAAAGACGTTGGAAGGCTCGGGTGAAATCGCCATTAACCTGCATACGTATGGCACCGACGAGCCTATTTTAGCACTGAATGAGCTTGCTATTTACAGAGTAATCCAGGAAGCTGTTTCGAATGTTTTAAAACATGCTAAAGCAACGGAGATCAACATTCAGTTGAATGTTTTTGACGACATTTTCAATTTGATCGTAGAAGATAATGGTGTTGGTTTTGACGTGAACCAACTGATCGCAAATTCAGGGATGGGATTACGCGGTATTGAAGGAAGAGTAAAACGAATGGATGGCACTTTTTCAATCGATAGCGGGAAAGGAAAGGGAACCACCATCAATATAGATATTCCACTAAAAACAGTAAAATGATAAAAGTTTTAATCGCAGACGACCACCAAATAGTTGTAGATGGCCTTGTGGCGCTTCTTAAGGCACAGGATAACATTGAAATAGTGGCAACTGCCAATAATGGTAAGGAAGCAATCGCGTATATTTCGCAAAACCCTGTCGATATTGCGGTGCTTGATATAAATATGCCGGAAATGAATGGTGAGGAAACTACCGCGTTTATAGCAGCTTCATTTCCTGACACCAAAGTACTGATTTTGTCCATGTATGATTCGGATGAGTACATAGGTGGGCTTAGGGATGCCGGTTGCTCAGGTTATATTTTAAAAGACAAGGGGCAGGAGGAACTGGTGAAAGCAATCCTCCGAATCTATGATGGCGAGTATTATTTCGGAGACAAGGTACTCCAGCGCCTAATTGACATTAAGCGAAATCCAAAAAAAACCATCACAGCAATTCCCGTTACGTTGACTTCGCGCGAAAAAGATGTGCTTAAGCTAATCGCCCGCGGGTTGACTGCTTCTCAAATAGCAAAAGAGCTTTGTATTGAGGAAACAACCGTAAATACCCACAGCCGCAACATGCGAAGCAAATTAGGCCTCAAAAATGTAAATGGTCTGGTGCGCCATGCAATTGAAAACGGCTTAGCTGATTAAAGCTTATTCGAATAAACGTGTTTCAATCACCCGCCGGGGGTGTCTTAAAATCTACCCAAATCTGAGTAGGACAACATCACTATTTCTTACGTTTTTATCCTTCATTAATTGACCCAATTTTGTTTCTGTAATTAATAGAAACAGAATTATGAAAAACAAAAAATGCTTTGTCATAATGGGATATGGTAAAAAAACCGATCCCACCACCGGATTGTCATTTGACTTGGATATGACGTATGCACACATCATTAAACCAGCGGTAGAAAATGCCGGTTATGAATGTATCAGGGGTGATGAAATCAAAGAATCGGGATTGATTGATAAAAGTATGTACGGATTGCTGATTTATTCCGATCTCGTTATTGCAGATATCAGTACCTACAATCCGAATGCTTTATACGAATTGGGTGTCCGGCATGCGGTCAGGCCCTATTCTACCATTATCATGAAAAAGGAAGATCAAGGGAAAGTTCCGTTTGACCTGGACCACAATAAAATATTTCATTACAAGCACCAAGGCGATGATATTCCGGCAGGCGAAGCAATCAGGTGTCAAAACGAACTGAAACACCTGATTTTAGAAGTCCAAAAACACCAGGACGTAGACAGCCCACTGTTTTCACATTTACAGCATCTTATCCCGTACGAGCTTTCTAAGGAAGATTTCAGCGGTATTATTCGCGATCTGGCAGAAAAGTCAGAGTCTATCTTCGCCTGGACGGAACAGGCAAAATTAGAAATGGTGCAGAATAATTTTGTTACTGCTGCCAACCTTTGGAAAAAGGCTGCTCTAAAATCAGCAAATGAGCCTTATTATGTTCAGCAACAAGCTATATCTGCCTACAAAAGCAAGTTTCCCTCTGAACAAACAGCCTTATTGGATGCACTTCAAATAATTAATCAGTTAAATCCGGAGGATCATCCAGCGAATGATCCTGAAACATTAGGAATTACAGGAGCAATCTACAAAAACATGTGGTTGATTGAGAACGATATAACTCTCTTGGACAGAGCAATCGATTATTACGGAAAGGGTTATAAAATGAACCGTGATTATTACACCGGCGAAAATTATGCGCTATGCCTTGATTTCAAAGCTCAAATGGAAGAAAATCCTACGAGGAAGAGGAGGATTTTAAAAACCGGAACAATCTTAAATGGATTTACGCTACTATGGCGCATTGCCTATTTGCCCTGAATAAAACGGAAGAGGCGTTGCCTTACGAAGAGTTATTCCTCTCTCTCAGTGACGCTCCATGGGATAAAGAAACCTATGAAAAATCAAAACAATTGTTACACGATCTAAAAAAATAAGCAATGACACCAAAACACAAAGTATTCCTAAGCTTCCATAGTGAAGATTTAGCCTGGAAAAACAAATTCGAACAATTGTTTCACGATACCGCAGAAGTAATCGTTTCCAGATCTGTGCAGGAAAATGACATTCCTGATGGATTAAAGACAGAAACCATTCGTCAAAAAATAAGAGATG
>JBILJP010000526.1:0-2838 GCA_044377135.1 Fluviicola sp. | reverse complement strand
ACGTGAACGGCTTGAAAATGTTCTTTTCTCCAAGCGGCAAGGTGTTTCTTGACTTCCTCTTCGGTTTTACAAGGAACGGCAAATGCAAAAAACTTAGATCCCTTTTCTTTGTAGAAACCTTCACTGATGCTTTTAATAGTGCGATATGTACTTGTATTTGCCAAGACTGCGAAATTACAAAACTATCCTGCATTACACGGATTTGGTTTAAATACGGATGATTGATAGGCGAAAATCATTCAATTTTCTGATTCAAAAGGAGGTTCATGCCATTTAAAGAGATTATTAATAGTTTTTTTAGTTGAATCTGTCGAATATTTATTTTTGATTTGGATTAAAACGGTAGATTCAGTTAAACATTAAAACTAATTAAGATGAAGCTCACTACTACGAAAAGAGGCCTAATGGCTTCGCTAATGCTCGCGTCTACACTTTTTTTAATTCCAGCGTGTAAAAAACAAAATCTTGCTCCAAGTACAATTACTCCGAATCCTTCAGGTAGTACTACTTCTGTCATTACACCTTGTGGTGATCCGGTTGTCAGTAATTTAATTGCAGGTCAAAACATTGTCTCAGGTACCATAACGGTTCAAAATGATCAAGACAGTTTGTATGTTACTTTTAATACTACAAATGGTTGGGTACTTGGCAAAACACATTTATATGTAGGTGAATTGCAAAATATGCCATCTACCGGAAATGGAAATCCTCAAATCGGAAATTTCCCTTACCAGCATACATTTGACCCGATGGTTTCTTCCGATCAGTATGCAATCGCATTGAGTGATTTGCCTGCTTGTTTTATTGTTGCTACTCATGCAGAGACACATTTACTTGGCTCCAACGGAGAAATAGTTCAAACGGAAACGTCTTGGGGGCAAGGAACTCAGTTTAATGAGTCTGGAAGTTGGGCCATGTATTCTTCCTATTGTGTTCAAGAATGTGCAGACCCATGTGTATTCACTACCCAATCGTATGAATTATTCGGTGGACAAACAATTTCGGTTGGAAATTTATTGGTTACGAATGATCAGGATAGTTTGACCATTACCTACCAAACAACCGGTGATTGGTACATTGGGAAAATTCACGTGTACGTAGGAGCTTTATCCGGACTTCCTGTAAATGGGCAAAATGCTCCGGTTCCAGGTCAGTTTCCGTATTCTGAAACGTACAATCCGTTTACTCAAACAGCAACGATTCATGTTGCATTAGCAGATTTACCTGCTTGCTACATCATAGCGGCTCATGCAGAAATGCATAAAATGGTCAATGGTGTAGATGTTCAGCAAGAAACAGCCTGGAGTTATGGAACACCTTTTCAGGATACTGATCGCTGGGGTTGGACAAGTGATTATTGCACTCAAATATGTGAATAATACAATTAGATCATAAACTAAGCCGTTCCGATTTAACTGCGGAACGGCTTTTTTATGCATTATTACTTTTAGTTAAGCCTTGATTTTTCTACATTAGCCTTCTAAAACCCATCAGGATGCATTGGAATCGTTTATTAATAGTGACAGTAGCTTCATTGGTTGTAATCGTATCTTGCAATAAAGAAGAAGATCCGGTGATCAATCCTTGCATGAACGGACAGCTAGATCCAGGGGAAACTGCTAT
Organism: Fluviicola sp.; assembly: GCA_044377135.1. GTDB lineage: Bacteria > Bacteroidota > Bacteroidia > Flavobacteriales_D > Crocinitomicaceae > Fluviicola. The sequence goes on along the minus strand of JBILJP010000526.1, from coordinate 1,215 downwards.
TGATTGTGGTGGAACTTGCGGTAATTGTCCGGACTCAGAATTTCCGTATGCAGGTTTTTCCTACAATGGTAATGCAACGATCGCATCAACGAAACAATTGACGTATAACAACGGCTGGAAGCTCTATATTTCCAACGATTCGGTTTCGGTTCAAGTAAATTTGGGAAATGACGGAAGTGTTGGAACAGATACAATGAGTCCTTCCGGATGTTATGCTTCGTATAATGGTTTGAGTTATCCTACGATGGCGTTTGGTATTTATTCTATTAGCGAGCACAATACAGCCACCCAGAAACTAAGCGGATTTTTTCAGGGGAAATTTGTGCGCACAACCGGCGATACCTTGTATATCACGAATGGATTTTTTGAGTATTTGCCGTATTAGATTTTCCAGGTTTATACATCATAAAGTCGCGTAGGGTAATGTCTTAAGGGATAATAAACTCCGATTTAAGTACGTTGCGTTTGTGGTAAAGTAATTGAACTGTATGCCGAAATTTAATTCGGTTGACGATTCGATAATTGTTTTGCCACAGATTGCGCAGATTTTCACTGATGAAATCCGTAATTTGAAGTCTATACGCTAGCGTAAAGTAAAATATCTGTGGAAATCTGCGGCACGTGTCAGCCTCAGGATGATCTGTGGCAAGCTATACCTGCTTTTCTTCTATTTTGAAAAATGGTTGTTTGCAAAGCATAATCCTTAATTCCGAATCAACCTTAACTTAATGACATTGCCTTACGAGACTGCGCGAACACGTAACATCGTTTTATCTAAATAGGAGGTAAACAGGCAATCTAATTTACGCTTTTTAAGTGCCAACATCCGAAAACAAAAATCCCCGCTCATCGAACGGGGATTTTTTATTATTGTATCGTTAGTTTTTTCTCTAAATCTTCGAGGTAAACTCTAAACTGTTTGTCTGTTTCAGATAAGTTCGTAACCGTTCTGCAAGCATGCAATACCGTTGCGTGATCTTTTCCACCGCAATGTGCGCCGATACTTGCCAAAGACGACTTGGTCATTTTCTTGGAGAAGTACATGGAAATCTGACGAGCTTGAACCACTTCACGTTTACGTGTTTTCGATTTCAACATTTCAATCGGTAGGTCGAAATAATCGCATACTACTTTTTGGATGTAATCGATCGATACTTCGCGCGCTGTGTTTTTCACAAACTTGTCGATCATTTGTTTCGCCAAATCCAACGTGAT
>JBILJP010000525.1:0-2840 GCA_044377135.1 Fluviicola sp. | reverse complement strand
AGCAAAAAACACGTATGATTGCCGAATTGGAACGATTGGGAACTCCGGTGGCGTTGGAGTTGATTCGGACGTTGAAGGAAGGGGTGTGATTTTTTAGTGAAACAGGTATAAAAATCTGAAAATCATATATTTAAATGAATATCGTTCGTAATATTGCGAATTTGCAAATTTGCAAATTCGCCATTTTGCAAAATCACAAACAGAACTTCAACTCATTGAAAATCAATAAATTAAAACACAACTATCGTGCAATCCCCATTTTCACCTTCTTCCCTTTGATTTTCTGATCGCGAATTTCGGCCACCACCTGATTTGCCTTTTTTGCTTTCACCGCTACCAAACAACTGTGATCCAAAACAGTAATCAAACCGATATCATCTTGTTTCAATTGGCCTATTTTCGACAAAAAGCCTACAACATCAATCTTGTTGATTTTGTCTTTTTTACCACCGCCAATGTAAATGGTTTTCCAGATAGGTGCGTCGGGCAACGGACAATCTTCTGAAAGTTTCAGTTCGGGAATATCCGCTGTAAGATAATCGGGTTGGCGATCGGTTTTAGCAAGTACCAAATAGGCATTCCCGGTAGCCGATTGCCTGGCCGTACGCCCATTTCGGTGAATAAATACATCTTCGGTATGCGGCAATTGGTAGTGAATAACGTGTTGAATATTCGGGATATCCAATCCACGAGCCGCTAAATCGGTGGTCACTAAATAATGAGCGCTTCCGTTGCGGAACTTAATCAATGAGCGTTCGCGTTCGTCTTGTTCCAATCCGCCATGAAAAAACACATTCGCAATATCGGCACTGGTCATGAATTCACTTACGCGCTCAACCGTTTCGCGGTGATTACAGAAAATGAGTGTCGATTCAGCCGTGAGATTGCACAACAGATGAACCAATGAATACAACTTTTCAGTGTCATCGGTTACTATTTTGTGCAACGACAATCCGCGACTTTCGGTGGTAAGAAAATCGATCGTTACCGGATTGGCAATTTCTGTAAAAGCAGGGATGACTTCCAAATTGGTCGCCGAAACCAACATGCGTTTGCGCACGCGTTTCAATTGTTTCAGAATGATGGTCATATCTTCCTGAAAACCCATTTCGAGCGATTTATCAAATTCATCTAATACAAGGGTACGAACGCCTGAAAGATCCAGATTACCACGATTGAGATGATCCACAATTCTTCCCGGAGTACCGATAAGCAAAGCCGGCGGTTCGGAGAAATTGTTTTTTTCAATCTTCATGGAATGTCCGCCGTAGGTCGTATTGACTTTAAACTCCGTTCCCATGGCGCGAAAAACCTGTTCTATTTGCAAGGCCAATTCACGCGTAGGCGTAATGACCAATGCTTGTACACCAGCCACATCTGCCTCCAGATGTTGCAATAAAGGCAACAAAAACCCAATTGTTTTTCCTGAGCCTGTTGGAGCCAGCACCACCAATTGGTCATTGGTTTTTGCCGTTTCCAGGACTTTCTCTTGCATGGGGTTTAATTGTTCAATGCCGAGTCGTTGCAACAATGCGGGAATGGGAGTATTCATGGTGCAAAGGTAGCGAAATTAGGGAACTGGGGATGCAGGGAGCTAGGAAACTAGGAAGTCCCAGCTCCCTGGTTCCCCAAATTCCAGTTCCCAGTTATAAATCAATTTTCCACACTGCGCCGAAATGCATTTTTACCCTTGGAATTGGTCCACGACAAATAACATTTCACTTTCCCAACCGCATCTGAAAACTCAAAGCCTTTAGAATAAAAGTAGACGTAGAAATGCGAATGCGCCGGCACATCAGCAAAGACTTTAGAATCGGAAAACAAAATGGGTTTAAACATTTTATCGCTGGTATCTTTGATCACCATGCGGCAAAACGGTTCCTTGAGCGGATAATCGCTTTTGTTTTCGTAATGCAATTCAAAAAACACCGAATCGCCATTGTTGCCATCCGTCACCAATTGGTAACCTTTAAACTTTACATACTTGCTTTCGCGACCTTTGTGAATGCACGATGTTACAACAAAACAAAGTAGCAGACTGCTCAAAATGAACTGTTTCATGGTTCAAAAATAAAAAATAGTAGTCGTTTTGACCATACTGCATTTGCGGGATTTGTATCCGATTCAAAAGAAAAACAGCAAATAATCCGTGTGAATATCCCGGAATTTCGCGAAATGGTTAACTTGGTAACATCATCCGTTAAACACACAAGTGCTTTGATCTTTCCCATTATCTTCGTTCTCATTCTAATTTCGTTCACCTACCGAAAAGAGGTGATTTCAAAGCCTGTTGCCGGCAAACCGATTTGGTATCCGTACCGCAAACTGGTTGCCTTATTACTTATCACCATTGTGCCGATTGTAGTGGCGAATGTCTTTATTCCAGAACGACTTTTGACCACGCCGCAACAACGCATTGAAGCCGGAGAGGAAAACGGTGATAAATACATGATCACCAATGCTTACAAGGACTTGTGTATCATGAATCCGGATAGTATCGCTTTGCAATTTGATTGCGTTGATTTGCTGGTGAAATACCACAATTATGATTACGACGATTTAATGCGCGTTGTTGACGAAATTCATCCGAGCAGGGAAACCATTCCTTTCACAAAAGCCTACATTCAACTCAAGGCAGGTACTTCTGAGAGCGACGCTAACTTACCACAATCCATTTCAGCGAATCATCCGTTTGTGTATTACCTGAGAGCATTGGAACGTTTTCAAAACAGCACCCTTTCTTCCGAAGAAACAGCGATACTTCTTCGTCGGGAAATTGCACTCAATCCTTCCAACGGACGTGCTTACCGATTGCTTTTTGCCGTTTACAGCACCTCTGA
>JBILJP010000175.1:0-9977 GCA_044377135.1 Fluviicola sp. | reverse complement strand
CCAAATGCCGCCAATTCCGGAGCGGTTAACTTTTATACTGCTACCCCGGTTTTCGATATTGCTCCCGGTTTTTACGCTGGCGCTCAAAGTGTAACCATTACATGTCCTGATGTTACGGCAACTATTCGTTATACAACAGACGGTTCGGTACCAACAGCTGCTTCTACGCTTTATGCCGGACCTGTGAATATTGCCACAACAACAGTCTTACGTGCACGTGCTTTCTCAGCAAATCTCACTAGTTTTTCTCAATCAGGAACCTATTTCATAAACGTTAATCATACTGTACCTGTTGTTTCTATTGCCGGAGCAGGTAGTGGTAGTGTTGCTTCGTTGCTTGCCGGTAACCAGATTACACCACAAGGATTTTTCGAATTGTGGGAAGACGATCAAACCCTAGCCGGTAAAGGTGAGGGAGAGTTTAACAAACACGGGAATGACTCCTGGGCTTATGATCAGCGTGGTTTCGATTACATCATGCGCGATGAATTCGGTTACAACAACGATATTGCTCACCAAATTTTCCCTGAAACACCTAGAAACAACTTCCAACGACTTATTTTAAAGCCGGGAGCGAGTGATAACTTTCCGTTTGAGACAGGTGGTGCGCACATTAGAGATGCATTTATTCATACACTTTCTCAGAAAGCAGATATGAAATTGGATGAACGTACCTGGAGACCGTGTGTGGTTTATTTAAACGGTCAGTATTGGGGCGTTTATGAAATTCGTGAAAAAGCAGATGATGCCGATTACACGGATTATTACGCCGATCAAGATAAGTACCATTTGTACTACTTAAAAACATGGGGTGGAACCTGGGAAGATTACGGTACACCAAATGCTTTAGCTGATTGGAATGCCTTGAGAAACTATATCAACACGAACAACATGGGCGTTCAAGCCAATTTTGATTATGTGGATAGCCAATTTAACTGGGAATCGTTGGTAGATTATTTTGTCATCAATTCCTACACTGTAAATCAAGACTGGTTAAACTGGAATACGTCTTGGTGGCGGGGAACCGACCCACTTGGTGACAAGAAAAAATGGCGTTATTCCCTTTGGGATATGGATGCTACGTTTGGGCATTACTTTAATTATACCAATATTCCTGATGACTCTCCATCTGCAGACCCTTGTAACGCCGAAAATTTACCGGATCCGGGTGGTCAGGGACATACTGAGATTCTATCAAAGTTGATTGCCGAAAATCCTGTCGTGGAGCAATATTACATTACGCGTTATTCCGATTTGGTCAACACCTATCTATCGTGTGATTACATGAATTTCTTGCTTGATAGTATGATCAACGAAATTCAACCGGAAATGCAACAACATGCTACACGTTGGGGAGGTAATTATGCTACATGGCAAGCAAATGTGCAAACATTGCGCGATTTCATCAACGCACGTTGTACGGAATTGACTCAAGGTATGATCGATTGCTATGAATTGGAAGGCCCTTACAATTTGGTCGTTGATGTCTCCCCGGTTGGTGCCGGAGAAGTAAAGGTTAATTCAATTTGGGCTCCCGTTTATCCATGGACTTCAACCTATTTTGGAGGAATCAACACCAACTTTATTGCGAAGGCAAATGTCGGATATGTATTTGATCATTGGGAGTTTACTACTGGTCCGATGCTGCAAGCAATTGGAGAAGATACAAATGCCATGGAATTAAGCGGCCCTGAGAATGTGGTTGCGGTGTTTGTGGCCGACAATCCTGATCTTGACGGTGATGGCATATTGAACGTGGATGAGGTGGCAAATGGTACCGATCCGAACAATCCGGATACGGATGGTGATGGTGAAAACGATGGTATTGAAACCGGAGCAGACCCTGCCAATCCACTAGATTCTGATGGAGATGGAATCATCGACGCATTGGATTCATCCATTTTGGATGCGGATAACGATGGGGTGAACGATGAAACCGATCCGGCAAATAATGATCCTTGTATTCCGAATGCGAATGCCGGCCCATGTGATCAAGACGGCGATGGTTTAACTAATGCTGAAGAAGCTACTGAAGGAACCAACCCTACCAACCCTGATACGGATGGTGACGGAATCAATGACGGTTCTGAAGTAACAGCTTCTACTGATCCGTTGGATCCATGTGATCCGCCAAACGCAACTCCTGGTTGTAACATTGACACGGATGGAGACGGCTTGTTGGATACACAGGAAACATTGATAGGAACAGATCCGAACAATCCTGATACGGATGGCGATGGAATTGCCGACGGTGTTGAAGTAACCGGTGGCTCAAACCCATTGGATGATTGTGATCCGAATCCGGTAGGAGATAATTGCTTCAATGGAATTTTCATGCCAACCGGATTCTCTCCGAATGGCGATGGATTGAATGATTACTTAAGCCCGAAGGTGGGGAACAACGTTGCGAAATTTACTTGGTTCTTGTATGATCGTTGGGGTAACCGAATGGTAATGTCTTCTGAACCTACGTTTAAATGGGATGGAAACTTTAACGGAGTACGTGTAAATTCCGGAGCATACGCTTATATGATTGATGTAGAATATACTGACGGTAAGAAAGAAACACTTTCCGGCAACGTTACTGTAACAAGATAAGTTATGAAACGCTGGATAATTGGAATATTCGTTGGACTTGGATCAGCTGTGGGTTGGTCTCAAGACCTCCATTTCTCGCAGGTATTGCAATCTCCTGTATTGTTAAATCCGGGTGCAACCGGAGTTTACAACGGTTGGGAACGCATTACGTTGCATCACCGTAATCAATGGTTGGGTGCAAACACGCAATTCATGTCAACTGCGCTTGCCGCTGAAGCTACGTTTCTCAAAAATCCGCGTAAAAACACCGGTTATTTGGGAATGGGAGTTTCCTTTTTTAATGATGTAGGTGGCGATGCGAAATTTGGAAATCAGCTTGGTGCGTTTACCTTATCGGGTGTACTACCAATGGGAGGCGCAGGCCAGATATCTTTAGGAATTCAAGGAGGCTTCGGCAACCGAAAAGGAGATATGTCACGCTTGTTGTATGAAAGCCAATGGAACGGTTCGGGTTTTGACCCAACAATCTATTCCGGCGAAGGTGACGGCTTAAATTCATTCAGTTATGCTGATGTTTCTACAGGAGTCTTCTATCAATACGACGGCGGATCTTCTACATTTGCCCGCAACAACGACATGAAATTGCAGGTTGGTGCAGCGGTATATCATGCAAATGCTCCATTAATGAATTACAGAGCTGGCGGTTCTGAAAGATTGGAGCGCAAGTATGTCGGAATGGTAAATTATGCCATGGATCTTCCGAATACGGAATGGTCATTCGATGTGCAATTTGTACAATTCATTCAAGGCGGACACTACGAAACCATTTTCGGTGGTTTAACACGCAGACGTTTTCAGGAAGGCACCAAAATCACGGGTTACTCGCAAGATGCATCGTTTGGTTTCGGAGCTTATGTTCGTATGAAAGATGCAATTATTCCAACTGTTCAGGTTGATTATAAAGGTTTTCGCTTCGGTTTATCGTATGACTTGATCATTTCGCGTATGCGAAGATCATACGGTGGCGGAAGTGTCGAATTGTCGGTTAGTTATACCAATATGGCTCACGCACTTTTCAAAGGGCGTAGAAAAGGGTACTAAAAACGATAAATTACACGAAGAAGTCGTTGTTCGATCGCAAGATGGAATAACGGCTTTTTTGTTGGATGATACTTTTACCAAGATCGAAAACTTGAATTATTTTTTAGCTTAACGCAAGAAAAAAACAAAAAGAGCATCCAAACACATATGCACGGTTTTTTAAGTTGTAGTGGTGTTAAAGCAGACAGAGAACGTTCTGTCTTAAAAACGGTGCTATTCTCCATTGTTTTTTTGTTAACCGCTTTCGCCCATGCACAGACCGATTGGACGGTTTCGTTTAACCCCATGATCGAACAACAACCGCTTGAATTAAATCAAACGTACATACTAAAAAATGACACCTTTCGGATCGAAACACTGCGGTTTTACCTTTCCAACGTCTCTTTTCTGAACAAAGGAAAAACAGTGTTTACCGAACTGCAGAGTTTTCATTTGGTTGATGCCGAAGATTCCATGAGCTATCGAATTGTGTTTCATTCCCCCAAAAAGGTGGTGTTCGATGAAATTCAATTCAATGTTGGGATTGATAGCACAACCAATGTTGCCGGAGTAATGGGTGGAGATTTAGACCCGACAAAAGGAATGTATTGGTCGTGGCAAAGTGGTTACATCAACTTCAAACTCGAAGGGTGGAATCCGAAATCGACTGCCCGGAAACACGCGTTTCAATACCATTTGGGTGGTTACATGACGCCTTATTCTGCACTTAGCACCGTCCGAATTCCATGCGGAAAAGCAACATTATCGACCGAAATCACGGTTCAATTGGCTACTTTTTTGAATCAAATAAATGTGATTGAATTACCCACAATCATGTCTCCAAGTGAACGTGCGGCAGTATTAGCTCAGTTGATTCCGTCATTGTTTTCAGCAAAATGACACATCGATTTTCCATAGTGCTGTTGGTGGCGATTGTTTGTTTCGCAATGGTAAAACCGAAAAAAGAACCAGTGGTGATTCCGGTGCCGAAAGGCTGGCCAAAGCCGACCTATGATTTTAAAAAAAATCCACTCAACGAAGCCACCATCGAGTTGGGAAGACAGCTGTTTTACGATCCGGTTTTATCGCGCAATAATCAGGTTTCATGTGCCAATTGCCACCTGCAACAAACGGCATTTACCCATATCGACCACGCCTTGAGTCATGGAATAGAAGACCGTATCGGAAATCGGAATTCACCTGCATTGGTAAATTTAGCTTGGGGCAAACTTTTTATGTGGGATGGAGCGGTGAATCACCTGGATGTTCAAGCATTGGCTCCCATAGAAAACCATCTTGAAATGGACGAAAAAATAGCGCATGTGGTGCAAAAATTGCAATCGTCAAAAACATACAGATCAAGGTTTTACAAAGCTTTCGGCGATAGTACTGTTACCGGTGAACGCACGCTGAAATCAATTTCACAGTTTATGTTAACGTTGGTAAGCACCAATTCTAAGTATGATCAGGTGATGCGAAAGGAGAAAGGTGTTCAATTCAGCGAATCGGAGCAAAAGGGCTACGAACTGTTTAAAAAACATTGCGCGTCTTGTCACACAGAACCCTTATTTACGAACGGTTTATTTGAAAACAATGGTCTTGTTCCCGATACAACGCTCAATGATATCGGTCGAATGGGCATTACCCACAGAAGTTCCGACTCACTTAAATTTAAAGTACCCACACTTCGAAATATTGAACGATCGCCTCCATACATGCACGATGGTCGATTCAGAAACCTGCAAATGGTGCTGTTTCATTACAGCAACGGAATTCATGCTTCATCCACGCTTTCTCCTCAACTCAAGAATGCAATTGCGTTGAACGAACAAGAAAAAGGGTGTGTGATTGCATTTTTAAAAACACTTACGGATACCGAATTTTTAATGAATCCGAAGTATGGTTACCCCAAATGAGGGAAGTGAATGATTATTAATGAATATGAGTATGAAAAAGCTAGGTTTGATTTTAGCCGGGTTTAGTGGCTTCGCAGCGCATGGCCAACCCGAGATTGAGAATTGGTTGATGAATCAGGGTGAGTATGCCAGTTATTGGCAGAATACCGGAGGTCAGGGTCAACCCGATAATTTTGTGTTTAGCACCAGTACCGTTCTTGCCAACGTTACACATGTGTGTTACAACAGCACCTATGTTTGGGTAGAATCTGACGGAATGACAACGAACATGGGGCAATTCTTGAATCCGGGTGCTCCGACTGAACAAAATTACACCTATCGTTTTCCACGAACGCCAACGGTTCCGGCAACCAAAACCGGTTCTCCGTATGTGGGTTCCATCGGTTTGTTAAACAATGGTGTTCCGGTATACGGTTTGTCAAACGCCCACTATTACAACGGTTCCGGAAACAATGGTAATGGAGAAGGAACATGGAATGTGGAGGTTTATCTTTCGGAAGGATTTGTGCTTGATACTACATTGGGAGCTCATCCGCAACAACAAGGGGCTTATCATAGTCACGCCAAACCTTACCGATTGTATTCAACTACGCCAAGTAACGAGCATTCACCGATTGTTGGATACGCTTTCGACGGTTACCCGATTTACGGACCTTACGGTTATACAACTGCCATGGATGCATCTAGCGGTATTTCGCGTATGAAAACCGGGTACGGATTGCGTAACATTACCACACGCACCACTTTACCCGATGGAAGTAGTTTACAGGCGGCAGATTATGGTCCGGCAGTTAGCTCTACTTATCCGTTGGGAACCTATATTGAAGATTACCAATGGTCGGCAGGTAATGGGGGCGATTTGGATGAATACAACGGACGTTTTTGTGTAACACCTGACTATCCGAGCGGAACGTATGCTTATTTCGTTACCATTGATGCCAATGGAACACCCGAATTTCCGTACTACATCGGAACCGAATATTACGGCGCACCTGAGGTAGACGACATCACGATGGGAGCAACGATTACTGTTCCTTCTTCAGGCGTGAGTTGCTTCACAGATCCGCTTTCGGTGAATGAAGTCGGGCAAAAAGAAACTATTTTGGTGGCACCGAATCCGTCAAATGGTGTGTTTAACCTTCAATTACCGGATGTTTCAGGAAACACAACGGTTGAAATTTACAACACAGCAGGTCAACAGATTTTCTTGCAAACCATCACTACGAATGAATTGCTCATCGACCTTTCTGCGCAAAACAGTACGGGGGTGTTGTTGTTGAAAGTCACCAATAACGGTCAATCCTATTAATTCGAAAATCGCTTTGAAGTAAAGTAGGTTTAAAGACGAGAAGCCCGATAGCTGTTTTGGTTGTCGGGTTTTTTTATTTCCCACGGATGAAAAAATGTTGGATGCTTAATTTTTGATGTTTGATGAGGTTTTCCTGAAATTTTAAAGATTGGAAACTGGATTCGTATTAGCTGTAATTTACAGGACCAATAAGATTCTCTTTACAAAGGTCTTCATCAAACATCGAGCATTCAACAACAAAAATCCTTTCCTAACTAAACCGATTTACATTCTTTTAATAAGCGTTCGTTTTTCCCGATTAAAGACACTACTTTTGCGGTCTCAAAAATCAGGAAACGCATGGAGCAGTCAACGAAAATCACAGCAGCACTTATTTCGGTTTATTACAAAGACGGATTGGAACCAATCGTTCGTCGTTTGCATGCCGATAACGTGGTAATTTATTCAACCGGTGGAACGCAAGCATTCATAGAAGCATTGGGTATTCCGGTAGTTGCTGTGGAATCGATGACCAATTATCCGGAGATTTTCGGTGGCCGTGTAAAGACGTTACACCCTGCTATTTTTGGCGGAATTCTACACCGTAGAAACGTACAATCTGACCTTGATCAAGCTGAGCAATTCAACATTCCGACCATTGATTTGGTGATTGTAGACTTGTATCCGTTTGAAGAAACGTTGGCTTCGGGAGCAGCTCACCAGGATATTATCGAAAAAATCGATATCGGTGGTATTTCGCTTATTCGTGCGGCGGCAAAAAATTACAACGACGTGGTGATTATTCCTTCGGTGAGTCAATACGCACGTTTCCAGGAAATCTTAGAAGCAAACGGAGCTGCAACTACTTTGGAACAGCGTAAGGCATTTGCCCGCGATGCTTTCATGGTTTCATCCCATTACGACACACATATTTTCCGCTATTTCAATCAGGAAGATCCATTGCCGGTTTTCAAAGAAAGTATCCTCGAATCACAATCGTTGCGTTATGGCGAAAATCCGCACCAACGAGGTTGGTTCCACGGTGATTTCAACGCAATGTTTGATCAATTGCACGGAAAAGAATTATCCTACAATAACTTACTTGATGTTGATGCAGCGGTTCAGCTCATGGCCGAATTCAAACACAACGATCCTACTTTCGCCATCTTAAAACACAACAATGCGTGCGGTTTGGCTACTCGTTCTACCTTAAAGCAAGCTTATGCCGATGCGTTGGCAGGTGATCCTACTTCGGCTTTCGGGGGTATTTTGATTGCCAATCGTCCGATTGATTTGGCTACAGCCGAATTGGTAAACGATTTGTTCTGTGAAGTGGTGGTTGCTCCGTCATTCGATGCAGATGCATTGGAAGTATTGAAAAGCAAGAAGAACCGCATTTTGTTAGTTCAGAAAGAAGCCGACATGCCGAAGCGTCAATTCAGAACATTGCTGAATGGTGTTTTAGAGCAAGATAAAGACTTGTTATCTGAAACAGCAGCCGATTTCACACCGCGAACCAACACTGTTCCTACAGCATCGGAAACGGAAGATTTAGTGTTTGCCAACAAATTGGTGAAACATACCAAATCGAACACCATTATTTTGGCAAAAAACGGACAATTGATTGCAAGTGGTACGGGTGAAACATCGCGCGTTGATGCATTGCGTCACGCCATCGAAAAAGCGAAAGCATTTCAGTTTGATCTCAACGGAGCAGTAATGGCTTCAGATGCATTTTTCCCGTTTCCTGATTGCGTAGAAATTGCTCATTTGGCTGGAATTACGGCTGTTGTGCAACCTGGCGGTTCTATAAAAGATGAGTTATCGATTGATTATTGCAATGCGCATGGAGTGGCAATGGTCTTTACCGGAAACAGACATTTTAAGCACTGATAATTATCAATTATGAATGAGTGAATTATCAAGGGTATTCGCAACTTAATAATTTTAACATTCATAATTCATAATTACCCTTTAATTCAATTTATTTACTCTACTTTTGTAACCATTTCCGGATTTTTACGAAAAAGGGGAAGTTTACAAGCATAACGCAGCGCAATAAATGGGACTCTTTAATTTTCTTACGCAAGAAATTGCTATCGACTTAGGTACTGCTAACACACTCATTATCATGAATGATAAGGTGGTAGTGGACGAACCGTCTATCGTGGCAAAAGACATTCAAACGGGCAAAGTTGTGGCTATCGGTAAGAAAGCGCAGCAAATGCACGGAAAAACACACAAATTAATTGAAACGGTAAGACCTTTGAAAGACGGTGTTATTGCCGATTTCCAGAGCGCCGAACAGATGATTCGCGGGTTTATCAAAATGATCAATCCCGGAAAGCGTATGTTTAATCCGACATTGCGAATGGTGATTTGTATTCCTTCTGGAATTACAGAGGTTGAAAAACGTGCCGTTCGTGACTCTGCCGAACATGCCGGTGCAAAAGAGGTGTACCTCATTCACGAACCGATGGCTGCGGCAATCGGAATTGGTATCGACGTTGAAGAGCCGATGGGAAATATGATCATCGATATCGGTGGTGGTACTTCTGAAATTGCAGTTATTGCCTTAGGAGGAATTGTATGTGATAAATCCATTCGTATTGCGGGTGATGATTTCACATCTGATATTGAAGAATACATGCGTCGTCAACACAACATTTTGGTTGGTGAGCGCACAGCTGAACAAATCAAAATTGAGGTAGGTGCGGCGTTGCCAGAATTGGACAATCCACCTGCAGATTTCGCTGTTCGTGGTCGTGACTTAATGACGGGAATTCCGAAAGAAATTATTATTACTTACTCAGAGGTTGCTCACGCATTGGATAAAACGATTTCGAAAATCGAAGAAGCGATTTTGAGTGCCTTGGAGCAAACTCCACCGGAATTGTCGGCCGATATTTACAAAACAGGTATTTACCTTGCTGGTGGTGGTTCAATGCTTCGTGGTTTGGATCGCAGAATCAATGAGAAGACTAAATTACCGGTACACATTGCTGAAGATCCGCTTCGCGCTGTAGCTCGTGGTACGAGTATCGCATTGAAGAACCTGGATCGATTCCAGTTCTTGATAAAAGACTAGATTACAATTACAAATACAGGGAGGTGTCAGCAATGTTGACGCCTTTTTTTGTGGGCTGCTTCACCAC
>JBILJP010000524.1:0-2841 GCA_044377135.1 Fluviicola sp. | reverse complement strand
CATTACTCGAGAACATTCATATCCCGCAAGATCTTCGTGATCAGGTGAGTATAGACGACCTTCCACAGGTTTCCGACGAATTGCGCCAGTACATTGTAGACGTCATTTCCGAGATCGGGAATTCGCATTTCGGTGCAAGCCTTGGTGTGGTGGAATTGACCGTTGCATTGCATTACGTATTCAACACACCTTACGACCAATTGGTCTGGGATGTAGGTCACCAGGCTTACGGACATAAAATCCTTACCGGTCGTCGCGAATTGTTTCATACCAACCGCACCAAAGGCGGCATCTCGGGTTTCCCAAAACGTAGCGAAAGTGAATACGATACATTCGGTGTGGGTCACTCATCCACTTCCATTTCAGCAGCATTGGGAATGGCTGTAGCCAATCGCTACAAAGGCGAAAAAGACCGTCATCACATTGCCGTTATCGGAGATGGAGCCATGACAGCCGGTTTGGCATTTGAAGGTTTGAATCACGCAGGATTTGAAAAAGACGCGAATTTGCTAGTGGTTCTCAACGACAATTGCATGTCTATCGACCCGAATGTAGGCGCGTTGAAAGAATACCTGACCGACATTACCACTTCGCATACCTACAACAAGGTAAAAGACGAAGTGTGGAAATTGTTGGGGAAAGTGAGCAAATTCGGCCCCGACGCTCAAACCATTGCTTCTAAAATTTCCAATGCGCTGAAAGGCTCGTTGCTGAAACAAAGTAATTTCTTCGAATCGTTGAACTTCCGTTATTTCGGTCCGGTAGACGGGCACGATGCTATTGGTTTGGCAAAAGTATTGGAAGATTTGAAAGATATTCCCGGTCCTAAAATATTGCATTGCATTACCCGCAAAGGTGCCGGTTACAAGTTTTCCGAAGAAGGAAATCCAACCAAATGGCATGCGCCGGGTGTGTTTAATAAAGACACGGGTGAAATCATCAAAGTGGTGCCAAAATCGCCGCAACCACCCAAATACCAGGATGTTTTCGGTCATACCATTGTTGAATTGGCAGAAAACAACGATAAAATCATGGGTGTAACTCCTGCTATGCCTTCGGGCTGCTCGCTTACGTTTATGATGGAAGCCATGCCCGATCGCGCATTCGACGTAGGAATTGCCGAACAACATGCCGTGACTTTCTCTGCCGGCTTAGCAACACAAGGATTGATTCCGTATTGCAATATTTATTCGTCGTTTATGCAACGTGCTTACGACCAAGTAATTCACGATGTTGCATTGCAAAACCTGCAAGTAGTTTTCTGCTTAGATCGCGGAGGTTTGGTAGGTGCCGACGGTGCTACACATCACGGGGCATACGATATCGCTTACATGCGTTCCATTCCGAATATGATTGTAGCAGCGCCAATGAACGAAGCCGAATTGCGCAACATGATGTTTACCGCTCAGGCCGAAAATCACGGTCCTTTTTCCATTCGTTACCCGCGTGGAAATGGTGTGATGACCGAGTGGAAAACAGCCATGAAAGCCATGAAAGTCGGAACCGGTCGCAAATTAACGAGCGGTGAAGACGTAGCTATTCTTACCATCGGTCACGTTGGTAATTTTGCGCAAGATGCCATTGCTTTACTCAAAGAAGACGGTGTTTCGGCTGCTCATTACGATATGCGTTTCGCCAAACCGATTGATGAATTGATGTTGCACGAAGTGTTCTCGAAATTCGATAAAATCATTACCATCGAAGATGGTGCAGTGATGGGTGGTTTTGGCTCTGCGGTAATTGAGTTTATGGCCGACCACAATTACAGTGCTAAAGTGGTTCGTTTGGGCATTCCGGATACGTACATTCATCATGGAACCGTTGAAGAATTGCACATTCAATGCGGATTCGACACACAATCCATTCGTGCGAAAGTATTGGAATTGGCAGGTGTTTCATCGGCAGATTCACAGCAAGATGCTCAACAGGTTGGATAGTTCTGCTTCCATTTATCCTGTCAATCGTTCGTTCATCCTCTAAACAATGAATTCAGCAGTTTTTGACAAGCGGGTATCATCCGTTTGCACTAACATTAACCTGTAAAACCAGTTGTTAAAGTGTAACCATTCACAATATTTCAATTAAAACGTAACATTTATACCGTTTTTTGTAACTAAAAATCTAAAATACAGTCTAAACAAAACGAAACAGTCATTTTCGGTTCAACCCGAAAGCGAATAATACAATAAAACCTGAATGAATATGAAAAAAACGCTTTTTAGCCTAGCCTTTGCAAGTTTACTGGTCAGCTTTACCTCTTATGCGAAAAAAGTTGCACCAAATGATGCTTTTAATGTAAGCATTGATTTGGTCAAAGTGAAAAACGACCAAGTATCGGTAACCATAATGACACCCGTTTTTAGTAGCTCAACTGCTACTTTTCATATTCCAAAAACAGTTCCGGGCACTTATTCAGAAGACAATTACGGGCGTTACATTGAAGGATTAAAAGCGTTTGATGCCAGTGGAGCAAGTCTTACCGTTTCAAAGAAAGATCAAAACACCTACATCATCGAGAACGCTTCGAAACTGAATAAAGTAACGTACCTGGTAAATGACACCTACGATACGGAAGTGGGCGAGGGTTTCGGTAAAAAAGACATCTTTTCGCCGGCTGGAACAAACATCAATGCGAAGAAAAACTTCATGCTAAACACGCATGGTTTTATTGGTTATTTCAAAGGTTATGAGCAATCACCATACAAATTAACGGTGACGCATCCCAAAGGATTGGAAGGTGTTTCTGCTATGGTAGATGCCAATCCGAGCAAAACGGTTGATCTATTCGAAATGCCAACCTACGCTAACCTGGTAGAAATGCCGATCATGTATTCCAAACCG
>JBILJP010000523.1:0-2852 GCA_044377135.1 Fluviicola sp. | reverse complement strand
ACATACAAATAATGATTTGGCAAATTCTCGATAGTTGCCGAGTATAAAACATCCGATAGCTGTGTTCCATTAACTGTCCCAGGATTATCCAATCTTCCGGCTCCTACAACTTTATACATGCGTAATGCACTCCTGTCTTGAACATAGGCATAATCATCTGATTCGTAAGTAACACCAATGTTTCCACCCGAAGGCAAATAGATTTTTTTCAAACACCAAACGGAAGAGCGGGTATCCTGTAAGTTCTTATTCTGTGCTGTAAATGGATATTCCGCAGCAGTTACCGGATCGGTATTGGCACAAGATGCTAAATTCTGGTCACCATTCGGCATGTAATTACCCCATGAATCGTATCCTTTGATATTGTAATTCGGATTATCAGTAGTATTTGTAACCAATGAACCGATCGCAGTATTGAACTCATCCAATCCGCCATTAAACTCATTGTAGTTGAATTTATACCCCGTGTATTTTCCCATTTTCGAATCACGGTAGGTGAAATAGATTTTCTTTAAAGTCAGTTTACCTCCTTTATTTGAAAGTTCGGTTGGGGTTAACGATTGACTGTCATTGTTGTTCGGGACATCTTGACAAAGTGAGTAGCTGTAAACAAAATTGACGGTTTTAATCGGTAATGCATTCGTGGGATTAGCTTCATATTCAGCTCGTGAATACAACTTGATATTGTCTAATTTATACGAAAATTGATCATTGTCATCAAGCCCACCATTTTCTCCCAAAACGCCATTGGCGTCTTTTCTGCGTGATAACTCAAAAATGGCAATGTGCGTTTTGGTTTCAATTTGTTTTACATAGAGTTGTTCTTTCTCGCCGTATACATAATTACCCTGATCGTCTTTGGTATCGGTATTCAACCCTTGATTATACGTTGCCTTGTTTTGTTCATACGGAACACGCCAACGATAAGTGGAAGTATGAGTTTCAGTATCTTCTTTCAGTTTATTGGTGTATGTAAACTTGGTATAACTTCCGAAGTCATCAACTGTAGGACCGTCGTTATTCTTATCGTAATAATCGGTAGAAAGAACCGATGTCAACAAATACGTATGCGCATAAGCAGGCGTAGTTGTTCGGTTAAAGGTTTCATCATGAATGTTATTATCCGCGCTATTATCAACGTCTGGTTGGTAGCCTACTAGTCCGGTGCTGCAATTCCCGTTTTCGCCGTAAACCGAAAAGGAGGCTTCGCGCTTAGTTGTATTATAGGCAGGTAGACCATAGATGTAACGTGCGCCATCATTTCGAATGATTTGTACTTCTGCCGTATGATGGGCTTTGGCCCCAGCTGGTAATTGGTATTCGGGTGTTGCAATTGATCGTTTCACACATGGTCCGTAACCTACGCCACTCAACACTTCTGCTACTGTTACATTACGAACAGATTGATTACGTGTCTGACGTTGTGTACGTTTGGTCGCAGCTCCTACACCGATTATATACTCGTTTCCTTCACCGTTGTATTTGTATTTCAATTCATTGACTGCACGGCGATGAAATTTGTTACCGATATAAGATACACGCGTGGGCTGGTAGCGACCAACCTGATCAAACAATTGAAAGTCTTCGTCTGTACTTAAATCGCCAACGTTTTTGAAATGTACTTTCTCGTAACGTGGATTGTAATTGTAGTTTTCAATCAAGTATTGCAAAATGTAGTTATCCTCGCTCCATTTTCCCGATTGACTTTCGGTAACAGAAGCTTCAAAATCGGCACCACCGTGAGCAGCATTACCCACACCGAACTCCAAACCAAGTGTTCCGGCAACGGAGGCATCTTGCACATGTGCATCGAACACGTATCCTACCTGATTGCGGTAAGGGCGATACATTCCGGAAACTCCTTGTCCTTGAACCGAATAAACATCGTAGGTATAATTGGTCAACGGAAGATTGGTAGAATTGACCGAAAAGTTACCGTCTTTTTCGCGATTAAAATCCAAAATACCGGTTGTACCTGCTTGTTCAGTATTTTGATAACCGTAAGCTCGCGAGTGTTTCTCTCGTTCTCCAGCCTCAATGGATTGAATAGTACCATAAGCCGTGATTTGACCTTGTGCTTCTCCACCAAAAAATTCGGAACCAAGGGCTGCATTGACCGTGAAACTCTCTGTGTTCATGGCTACACGTTTGTTGGGTGTGTAAAGATTATCCGTATAGCCGATCGAGGAACCTACAGAACCAGAAGAATATTTTATATGTTCACCACCTTTATTTTTATATCTTGACTTATTAACAGATTGTTTTGACATACCAAGAGTCATCGTACTCAATCCTTGTCGAGAATTCATAGAAACACCAACAGTACCTGTGATTTTTGTATACTTATTATTCGCATCTTCCAATCGACCATGTAATGAAAATGACGGTGAAAGACTTAATCCATCAGGTCCTGATTCGGCATTAAAACCGACAGATGCATATTTACCTAAGTCCATTTGAACACCAACACTTGGCTTCATAGAAAACCCGGAATAATTATTATAAATCGCTGATACACCATAAGAAACAGTTGTTGATCCGGATACATCATTTAACAAATCTTCAACTGGTGTTCCAAATGCATTCGGTGTCAACTTAAAACTAGCGCCCACCGTAACATTGGGTTTCATGTGGTTTTCGTACACCATTTCGTCGCCGTTAAAATCATCCGGTAACCCGCGCACATTGCGATTTACTTGTCCAACTGACAGGTTCCATCCCAAACCAACCCAGCTGGCCTCATCATCCATTCCTGTTCCGGATGAATAAGCAATATTTAGGGGATAACCACCCACATCCATCAACGGAATATTGTAATTCATATCACCGCTCGAAAGGTCAACCATATCGGA